>JAZBPF010000550.1:0-15470 GCA_036351515.1 Pseudomonadales bacterium
ACGCGCTGGCCCGAGTTCGACGCGCGCGTGGCGCGCATGTTCCTCGGCCCGAGCGACCCGAACCTGCTCGAAGTCCAGGTGCAGGGGCCCGACGAGGCCGTGGTCTTCGAGACGACGGAGGCGGTGGAGGAGATCCTGGGCGCCGTGCCGGGCGCGATCGACGTGCGCTCGGACTGGGAGAACCGCATCTCCCTCATCCGCGTCGCCGTGGATCAGGTGCAGGCCCGGCGGGCGGGCGTCAGCTCCGCGGACGTGGCGCGAGCGCTCGAGGGCTACTTCTCGGGTCGCGTCGCGTCCCGCTTCCGCGAGGAGGACGAGGTCTTCCCCATCGTCTCCCGCGCCCTCGAGGAGGAGCGCACCGACCTCGACCGGCTGCGCACGCTGCGCATCTTCGGACGGGGGGAGAATCCGGCCCGCTCCGTGCCGCTCGTGCAGGTCGCCGACGTGCGCCTGGAGAACCGCTGGTCCCGCATCCGCCGCGAGCAGATGCAGCCCGCGGCGACGGTCGAGGCGCGGAACCTCCGGCTCACGGCCGAGGACACGGTGCCGCGCATCGAGACGGACCTGCGCGCCCTCGAGGCGGAGCTGCCTCCCGGCCACCGCATCCGTTACGGCGGGGTGATCGAGCAGTCCCGGGAGGCGCAGGCGGCCCTGTCGGCGAACGTCCCGCTGTGCCTGGGCCTCGTGGTGCTGCTGCTGATCTTCCAGTTCCGGAGCTACCGGCGACCGCTCATCGTCGTGGCGACGATCCCTCTCCTGCTCGCCGGCGCCGCGGTCGGCCTGCACGTGCTCCGGGCGGACTTCGGCTTCATGGAGACCCTCGGGCTCTACGCACTCGCGGGGATCCTGATCAACAACGCGATCGTGCTCATCGACCGCATCGACCTCGAGCGATCCGAACGGAGGGATGCCGGGGAAGCGGTCGTCGCCGCCGCGCAGCGCCGTCTTCGTCCCATCCTCATGACCACGTTCACGACGATCCTGGGTCTGTTGCCGCTCATCGTCTTCCGCGACGCGCTCTTCCACGGCATGGCGGCGGTCATGGCCTTCGGGTTGCTGTTCGGGACGCTCATGACCCTCGGCGTGGTGCCGGTGCTCTACGCGCTGCTGTTCCGGGTGCGGACGCCCTGAGCGCGCGGCCGCGGGGAGGCGGTCAGTCGCTGCAGTCGATGCAGCGGGTGAGGGTCGGGTCGGCGTCGAGGCGCCGCGGGTCGATCGGCTCGCCGCAGCCGTGGCACTCCCCGAACTCCCCATGCTCGAGTCGTCGCAGGGCGCCCTCGATGCGCTGGAGCTGCGCACGCCGGCGCTGCTCCGTGGCGCGGGCCATCTGCTGCGCCTGCAGCGCGTCCATGCGCGAGAGCCGGCCCACGGCGGGCTGATCGAGTTCCACCGTTCGGGTGGCGTCGCGCGCGGTGTCCTCGCGGGCGCGCAGGTCGTCGCGCAGGGCCTCGAGGCGCCGGTGCCAGGCCTCGCGTTCCTTCTCGTCCATCTCGTCTCCTTCCGGATGCGGGGAGCCTCGCACGCCCGCCCGCCGGGCGCATCCACGCGTCGACGGCGCTACCATCCGGTGCGTCGGCGGGACCTGGGGGAAGGCGCATGATCGATCGGGACGCGGCTTTCGAGGGGGTGGCGCTCACCGCCCGGGACGATCGGTTCCGGGAGGATCCGCACGCGCGCTACGACGCGCTGCGGTCCCGCGAACCGCGCCATCGCGACGAGGCCTACGGGCGCCTCCTGCTCACTCGCTGGGCCGACGTACGGCACGTGCTCCGGCATCGGGACTACAGCGTGGATGCTCGCCGCGCGGAGCCTGGGTCCTATGTGCGCCGCATCGCCGGTACCGGCGTCACCGAGGGGAAGGGGGATGCGGCCTACACGCCGCCCCTGGTGCTCCTAGACGATCCGGACCATCGCCGCATCCGCGGGCTCCTGAGCCGCGCCTTCAATCCGAAGTCCATCGAGGCCATGCGGCTGCGGGTGGAGGCGATCACCGACGAACTCCTCGCCGCCCTGAACGGCCGCGCGACGGCGGATTTCATCGCCGATTTCGCCGGTCCCCTGCCCACCCGCGTCATCCTCGAGATGATGGGCCTCGGCGAGCAGTCGGCGGCGGACTTCAAGCGCTGGTCGGAGGACGTGCTCTGGGGCTACGACCCAGAGCGCGACGGCGCCAGGCAGCGCCGGCTCCGCGACGCCTTCCTCGCCATGGGCGAGGTCTTCCGCGCCGCCGTGGAGGCCCGTCGCAGCGCCCCCGGGGACGACCTGATCTCGGCCATGGTCCGGGCCCAGGAGCAGGAGGACCGGCTCACGGACCTCGAGATCGTCAGCCTCTGCACGCAGCTCATGGTGGCCGGCAACGTCACCACGACCGACCTGCTCGGCAACGGCCTCTACGCGTTGCTGACGCATCCGGAGCAGCTCGCGCGGCTGCGCGCCGCGCCGGAGCGGGTGCCGGCGGCGGTGGAGGAGATGCTGCGCTTCGACTGTCCGATCACCGAGACGGCACGCATTCCCCTCGCCGACGACGACCTCGGCGGCTGCCCGGTCCATGCGGGCGAGACGCTCACGGCCTCCCTGGCCGCCGCGAACCACGACCCGGAGCGCTTCGCGGACCCGCATCGCTTCGACCTCGACCGCGAGGACGGCGAGCACCTCGCCTTCGGCTCGGGCATCCACGTCTGCCTCGGCGCGCCCCTCGCGCGTCTCGAGGCTCAGGTGGCCTTCGAGCGCTTCCTCGCGCGTTTCCCGGACGTCCGCCTCGACGAGACGAAGCCCCGGCAACGGCGGCGGCTGCCCTTCTTCCGGGGCTTCGAGGCGCTGCCGCTCCGTATTCGTTGACCGACGCGCGCTCCCGGCTCAGTCCGGGGCGTGCTCGGGCATGCCAGCGGCCGCGAGGTCCTCGCAGAGGCGTTCGAGGGCCGCCGCATCGGTGTAGGGCGAGTAGGCGCGGAAGAAGGACAGGTGCTCCGAGCGGTCGAGGGCGAGCATGCGCTTCATGACCTCGCGGGCTTCCTCGGCGCGCCCGGCGCGCGCCAGACTGGCCGCGAGGTAGCGCAGCGGTACGATGAAGCCGGGATTCAGGCCCACGGCTCGGCGCGCGAAGTCGATGGCGCGGTCGATCTCCCCCAGCTGGTAGTGCGCCATGGCCCGGCAGCCGTGGGCGAAGAACTCGAGGGGGCCCGCCGCGTGAAGCTCCTCCAGGCGGTCGAGCTGCGCGAGCGACTCCCGGTAGCGTCCCCGGTAGTGTCCGATCCAGGCGCTCGCGATCAGCGCCATCGGCGAGTCCGGATTGACACCGAGGGCGCGTTCCACCAGGGCGGCCGCGGTTCCCGGATCCTGTTCCGTGTGGGTGATGACCACCGCCGCCCAGGCGACCACGAAGGGGTCCCGGCCGGCGAGATCGACGGCATGGCGCGCGAGCCGGGCCGAGCGAGCGATCTCCCCGGGATCGTGATTGTGGTCCGGATGCGTGGTGCGAACCCAGGCCATGGCGCAGTGCGCGCCGGCGATCGAGGGATCCGCATCGACGATGCGTGCGAGCACGTTCAGCGTGTCCTGCGCATCGTAGCCCTCGGCTGCATAGATGGACGCGAGCGCGAGGTGGAAACGATCGCGCGGGGTGCGTGCCGCATCCGGTTTGGCCTGGGCATGGAGGATCTGTGCGAGCACTAGATCCAGCTCGAAGCGGCTCGCGAGCCTGGCCGCCATTCGCGCCTCGATCGTGGCGGGGTCCCTGCCCTCGATCTCGAGACTCCATTCGAAGATCGTCGTGCCCGTGCCGCCGTCGATCAGGATGACGTCGAGTTCGATCCCCGCGTGCGTGCGGGCGATGCGCGCCCGGATGCCGAAGTCCGCGCGGCCGACCACGAGTTGTCCGTCCGGGTCGTCCACCAGTTCGCACCCGCCGCAGCGCCACAGCGCCCGGCGCAGGCCCGCGCGATAGCGGGCCCGCGCGACCGCATCGGGCTCTGCCTGGCCGTCCAGGGGCAGCAGCGCGATGACCGGTCTGGTGCCGCGTCCTGGTCTGCGGACGTCCGCCTCCTCGAGCGCCGAACGCAGCCGTCCGCTCGCGGTGACTCCCTCCTGTTGCAGGTGCTGGCGCGCGAGCAGGAACGTCCGCCGTGCATCCTCCCTCCGCCCGAGACGCTTCTGGCCCGCCACGAGCAGGGCCCAGGCGTCTTCGTCGGCGGGAGCGATGGCCACGAGCTGTTGGCTGAGTGCCACGGTCTCGGCAGCTCCGGCGGCGTGACGAAGTCGTTCCTTGAGCAGTCCGGCGAGAAGCTTGCTGCAGGTGGCGGACTGCCCGATGCGCCAGGCCTCGAACTCCGCTTCCCTTGGCAGCTCGAGACCCTCGAGGAACTCACCCTGCACGGCGCCGAGGAAAGCCTGGATCGTGCCTGCGTCCCGGCGTTCGTGGTCCTCCGCCAGGCGCTGCAGCTCCGCGAGATCCGTCGTCGCGTCCGGGGTGAGCACGATGCGGTCGTCGTCGGAGCGAAGGATCGTCGAGCCGTCCTCGCCGAAGGCTGTGCGCAGGCGACTGATCACCCAGCGCAGGCTGGAGCGGGGGTCGGAGGTGCGCCCGAACAGCAGGCGGCCGAGCGCGGTGCGCGAGTGCGGACGCCTGGTCGCCGCCAGATAGGCGAGCAGGGCGCGCGCCTTCCTCGATCGGGGAAGCGCTACCGGACGGCCGTCGAGGAACGCATCGAGCGGGCCCAGGAGCCTGACGTGGAGTCCTCTCGACCTCTGCCCGGACATGAGCCGTCCCGTCTACGCGCCTCGGCTGCAACGAGCACGCACGAGGAACCATACGGTCGCCGCCGACGAGGTCAACCCCGGTTTCTCACGGCTGTTCACACGCTTGTTCACACGGTCCTGTTCGATAGTGGCGCCATCGGTCCACTGTCGGGGGCTTGATGGATTCTCCGTGACGCGGTCCTGCCCCTTTCGTCACGGGGGTGCGATCTGCGGGTCTCGGGCTGGTCGGCGGTCGATCGGGGAAGGGGGAGGCGCCATGAATCTCTATCTTCGGCTCGCATGGGCGGTGACCCATGCGCTGCTGGCGGAGCGCATCGATCACCGCGAAGCGGTGCATCGGGGCTTTCGGGTCTGGCCTCACGATCTCGACGTGTTCGGCCACATGAACAACGGCCGCTATCTCCAGATCATGGACGTGGCCCGCGCCGACTGGATGGGTCGCGCCGGGGTTTTGAGCTCCATGTGGCGCCACCGCTGGTCCGCCGTGCTCGGCGGTGGCGTGATCCGTTTCCGACGCTCCCTCGGTCCCTTCCAGCAGTACCGGGTCCGCACGCGTCTGCTCGGTTGGGACGAGCGCTGGTGGTTCCTGGAGCACTGCTTTCTCGACCCGCTCGATCAGCGCGTGGCGACGGGCGTGTCCCGTGCGGCGCTCCGTGCGGGTGGCCGGTGGATCGCCTCCGAGCAGGTGGTGGCCGCCGTGAGTCCGGGAGCCCATCCTCTTCCGGTGCCGGAGTGGGTGCACGACTGGTTGGGAGTCGAGGAGGCGATGTGGGCGCACGGCGAGCACGTCGATCCGTCGAAGACGGCCCCCGCGGCCGCGCTGGAGCTGACCGTTGAGCGGTGAAGAGCGACCGTCCGCCCGGCGTTTCAGGGTCCTCACGGCTCGGCCCTGGTTGGTCCTGCTGGCTAGCATCGTCTTCGTCGTCGGTGCCGGTTCTGGTCTGACCCGGCTCGTGAAGGACGTCTCCATGACGGCCTTCATTCCCTCGGACCACCCCTCGGCGCTCACGGAAGCGCGGATCGCCGAGGTCTTCGGCCTCGCGGATCCCGTGGCGGTCGCGGTCATGACGAAAGACGGCTCGTCGATCTTCGCGCCCGACCACCTCGCCGTCGTCGCGGCGCTCACGGAGGCGATCTCGAGCCTCGACAACGTGCGTCGCGACCGGGTGACGAGCCTCTCGACGGAGTCCTTCATCGCACCCGGCGAAGACGGTGCGCTGGTGATCGATCGCTACGTTCCCTCCGACGCACCAAACCGCGCGGAGGCTGATCTCGCGCGGACCCGTTGGCGGGCGATGCCGCCCCACGTGGGCACGCTCGTGGCGGAGGACGAGAGCGGGACGGTGATCCTGGCGGAACTCGTGGATCAGAGTCGTGCGGGCGACACCTATCTGGAGGTACAGGCGATCGCCGATGCCTTCGACGCGCCCGGTCTCGCGCTGCACGTGGCGGGTCCCGGCGCCGTGAGCGGCTACCTGAGCCAGTACATCGACGGCGATGCGCGGGTCATGCAGCCGCTCGTCTTCGTGATCGTGCTGCTGTTCCTGTTCGCGGCCTTCCGCAGCGCCCGGGCGCTGCTGGGGCCCCTGGTCGTGCTGCTCGGTGCCGCCGCCGGGGCCCTCGGCATCATGGCCTGGCAGGGCGTAGCCTACTTCGCGATCACGAACGCCCTGCCCGTCATCCTGGTGGCGATCGCGGTGGCCGACGCGATCCACGTGCTCTCCCAGTACTACCAGCTGCGCGCCTCCTGGCCGGAGGAGCCGGTGCGCGAACTGGTCGTCCAGTCCATGGCCCGCATGTGGCGCCCCATCACACTCACGACACTGACCACCATCGCGGGCTTCGTGGGGATCGCCCTCGCGTCGATCATGCCGCCGATCACCTATTTCGCCTGGTATGCGGCCCTCGGCGTCGCGCTGGCCTGGGTCTTCTCCATGCTGGCCCTGCCGAACGTCATGGTGCTGCTGCAGCTCCCTCCATCTCCGTCGTTCCGGTCCTGGGGCTCCGGGCGGCCGGACCGACTCGCGGGATTCTTCCTCGCCGTCGCACGCTTCTCGATCCGACGCCCGGCCCTCGTCCTCGCGGTATTCGCGGCGTGCTGGGGACTGGCGCTGGCGAGTGCCGACCGACTCCGCATCGACCGGTCCCAGGTGGAGAACTTCGCGCCGGAGGAGCCGATCCGCGTCGCCGACGAACTCCTCAACAGCCGTTTCGCGGGCACCGCCTTCCTCGACGTGATGGTCGAGACCGACGATCCGGAGGGCCTGCTCAGCGCCCGCCACATGAAGCGCATCGAGGACCTGCAGGCGTACTTCGAGACCCTGCCGCATGTGCAGACCACCGTCTCGATCGTCGACTATCTGGGGCTTCTGCACGGCGCGCTCTTCCCCGACGAGGTCCGGGCGTCACTGCGCGAACTGCCGGAGGAGGACGAGGCCGTGGCGCAGTACCTCTTCCTCTACGAGGTGTCGGGTGATCCGACGGATCTCGAGGAGGAGATCGATGCGGGCTACCGCACGGTGCTCGTGCGGGGTGTGCTCGATTCGGTGTTCTTCTCGCAGACCCGGGAGACCGTCGAGGGACTGCAGCAGTACGTGGACGAAGCCTTCGCGGGTACCGCCCTGCGCGCGAGTCTCGGTGGAGACGTGAACATCACCTACCACTGGATGAGCCGCCTCGGAGCCACGCATTTCCAGGGCGTGGCGATCTCCCTGGCGATGGTCTTCGCCATGGCCGTACTCGTGTTCCGCTCCCTTTCGGCCGGCTTCGTTTCGATCCTCCCGGTGACGTTCACGGTCGCCATGATCTACGGACTCATGGCCGCCTTCGACGTCTATCTCGAGCCCGCGACGAGCATGTTCGCGGCCATCTCAGTCGGCGTGGGCGTCGACTTCGCCATCCACATGGTGGACCGGATCCGCAGCGCCCTCCTGCTCACGGACGGGTCGCTCGAACGAGCTCTCGAACTCGCGGTTCCGATCACGGCCCGCGCCTCGTTCTTCAACGCGGCGGCGCTCGGCGTCGGCTTCGCGGTGATGCTGTTCTCCGCGCTGCCCATGCTCCAGCGCTTCGGCGGCCTGGTTTCGGCGGCTGCGCTGGTGAGCTTCGTCGTCGGTGTGGCGGTGATTCCCGCCTGCTACGCAGTCGGGCTCGCGGTGCGCCGGAACCTGTTGCGCCGCGCGAATCGGCCCGCCCGCGCCCACGGGCTGGGGATCCTCGTCGTCTGTGGCCTCGGGCTCGCCGGTGCGACGGAGCCGGCCCGCGCCAGCGACGAAGCCCTGCGGATCGCGTGGGAAGTCTTCGATCGACCGGAGGGTCGCTTCGCCGTGCGCACGATCGAGATGGAACTCACCGATCGCCGCGGCGGGATCCGCACGCGCGAAGCGGTCGTCCTCAAGCACGACGCCGGGGATGCGCGCATGACCCGGATCACCTACCTCCAGCCCCGCACCGTCGACGGGACGTCGTTCCTCAGTCACGACTTCCGCGGTGGAGAGGGCGTCGACGAGCGCTGGCTCTACCTGCCCGCGGCCCGTCGTGTGCGGCAGATCCCCGCCTCGGACCGGGGCGACTACTTCCTCGGAACGGACTTCACCTACGAGGACATGCAGAGCGATCTGAAGTTCGACCCTGCGGACTACGAGTTCCGCTACGAGGGCGAGCGCGAGGATGGCGGCCGGACGCTGCATCGGCTCTCCGGCGTGCCCCGGGAGGATCAGGTCGCCCGGGAAATCGGCTACGGCGCCTTCGTGGCCGACGTCGACGGGGAGAGCTGGATTCCCCTGCGGATCGAGTTCCGCGACCTGGACGACGCCCCGCTGAAGACCGTCGAGGTACTCCAGCTCGAGCGGATCGACGGCATCTGGACTGCCACGGAGATCCTCGCAACGCACCACCAGACCGGACACGCGACGCGCTTCCGCTACCGCGACGTGCGCTATCCGCCGGAGCTCCCGGAGCGGTGGTTCCAGCCCGCCTCGCTCGAGCGTCGCCTGACCCCCTCGCTCCTCGGTGGCCGATGAGGCCGGCCCGTCTCGCCGCCTCCGCGCTCTGCCTTCTCGCTCTCCCGGCTGCCGCGGAAGTCCGCGTCACGGCCGTGTACGGGCACGGGCTCGAGGAGTCGGATTCCGTGGAGGCGAGTGTCCGGGTCGAACCGTCCTTCAGCGTGGATCTGGGCGCGGGCAGCTGGCTCGAGGCCTCTGCGAGGATCCGCCTGGATCCGGCGGATCGCCTCGACCCCGGGCGCCCTCGCTACGACACCTATGCCTGGGGTTCCGTCCCGTACCGGATCGAGGACGAGACGACCGTCGAGCTGCGGGATCTCTATCTCGAGTCCCCCCTGGGCCAAGGGGTGGCCCGGATCGGTCGACAGCAGGTGGTCTGGGGCAGGCTCGACGGCGTTCGCGTCCTCGACACGATCAACCCCTTCAACTTCCGGGAATTCATTCTGGCGGACTTCGACCAGGCGCGGATTCCGGTCTGGGCCATGTATCTGGACGTGCCGGTCGGGCGCTGGCGCGTCGAGACGGTGCTGAGTCCGGACACGACGGTGCACGACATCCCGGAGCGTGACGCCTGGTTCGAGTTCCGTGCGCCTCGCTTCCGCTTCGGTGCCGACTCCTCCGGGAGCCTGCCTCCGGTCGAGACGCAGCGCCCCTCCGACCTCGCCGACGGGACCATCGCGGCGCGACTGTCGCGTTCCCTGGGCCGTCTTGACGTGTCCTTCCAGGCGCAGCAGGGGCTCGACCCGGAGCCGCTCGGGGCCCTTCGCGTCGACGGCTCGGGCGTCCGGGTGGAGACGCACTACGCCCAGCGCCGCATCTTCGGTCTCGGCGCGACGACTTCCGTGGGTCCGGCGATCCTTCGAGCGGAGATCGCCGCGCAGCCCTCGCGCCACTTCAACACGCGCAATGGTCAGGCACTCGGCACCGCGCGCGCGGATCAGTGGACCCTGGCCGGTGGCATGGACTTCAACGGGCCCCTCGACACCTTCGTGAACCTCCAGTTCGTCTACGACCGCATCACGGAATCCCCTCTCGGCCTCGTCCGGCCGAGGACGGACCGGATCGTCACCGCCTTCCTGCGCCGCGACTTCGCCTACGAGACCTGGCTGCTCGAAGGGCGCTGGTACGGGAACCTCGAGGACGAGGACGGCATCTTCCGTGGACGCATCGCCTGGCGCCCGACCGGTGACCTCGAGCTCTCGCTCGCGGTGGACGGATTCTACGGCCCGGCTCGAGGCCTGTTCGGTCAGTTCTCCGGTCGTGACCGGGTCAGTCTGGGTGTCTCCTTCACGCTCTGACCTGCCGTTGCGACCACGGAGACGACCTCCTACCATCCAGCGCCCTGATTCGACTGCATTAATCGAGGGAGGCGCGAGCCCATGGGCATCGAGCAGGTCTGCAGCGTCGACGACGTCGACAACCTCGGGGACATCGTCCGCTTCCAGGCCCGGGAGCGGGGCGGGAAGACGGCCTTCCTCTTCGAGGGGCGCCGGACGAGCTACGCGGAGTTCGACGCGAAGACGAACCAGGTCGCGAACGCGCTGATCGCCGAGGGGGTCGGCGCCCAGGGGCGCGTGGCGTTCCTCGACAAGAACTCGGACCTCTTCTACGAGGTGGTCTTCGGCTGCGCGAAGGCGAACGCCGTCTCCGTGGGCATCAACTGGCGCCTCGCGCCGCCGGAGGTGGCCTACATCGTCGACGACAGCGGCGCCGAGGTGCTGTTCGTGGGGCCCGACTTCTACGGCCTGGTCGAGCAGATCGCACCGGAGCTGAAGTCCGTGAAGCGCATCGTCGCCATGGCGCCGGGCCACGCCGAGTGGGTCGACTTCGCGCGCTGGCGCGACGCGCGGCCCGCGACCGATCCCGCCGTGCCCTCGGCGCGCGACGACATCGCCATCCAGATGTACACCTCCGGCACCACCGGTCATCCGAAGGGGGTGCAGCTCGCGAACCGGGCCTTCCTCGACCTGCGTCTGGAAGCCCCGGCGGACGACATGGAATGGAACGAGTGGACCGGCGACGACGTGAGCCTCGTGGCCATGCCGAGCTTCCACATCGGCGGGGCGGGCTGGGGCATCCAGGGCGTCACCGCCGGCGCCGAGAACATCGTGGTCTCCGAGTTCGACCCCGGCGAGGTGCTCTCGATCATCGAGTCCCACGGCGTCACCAAGCTGTTCATGGTGCCCGCCGCCATGCGCCTGTGCCTGCACCATCCGAAGTGCCGGGAGACGGACTTCTCGAGCGTGAAGTACATCCTCTACGGCGCCTCGCCCATCCCCCTCGACCTGCTCCGGGAGGCCATCGAGGTCTTCCAGTGCGGTTTCGTGCAGCTCTACGGCATGACCGAGACGACGGGCACGGCCACCTATCTGCCGCCGAAGGACCACGATCCGAGCGGGCAGAGCGAGAAGATGAAGTCGGCCGGCAAGCCCATGCCCGGCGTGACCGTGAAGGTGGTGGACGACGCCGGGAATCCGCTGCCGCCGCGCCAGGTGGGCGAGATCTGCCTCGCCTCGCAGGCGAACATGGCCGGCTACTGGAACCTGCCCGAGGCCACGGCGAAGACCCTCGTGGACGGCTACGTGCACACGGGCGACGCGGGCTACCTGGACGAGGACGGCTACGTCTACGTTCACGACCGGGTGAAGGACATGATCGTCTCCGGCGCCGAGAACGTGTATCCGGCGGAGGTCGAGAGCGCGATCTTCGGGCATCCCGCCGTGGCCGACGTGGCGGTGATCGGCGTCCCCGACGAGCAGTGGGGCGAGGCCGTGAAGGCCATGGTCGTGCTGAAACCCGGCGCGGAAGCCACGGCCGACGACATCGTCGCCTTCGCGCGGCAGCGCATCGCCGGCTACAAGTGCCCGAAGAGCGTCGACTTCATTCCGGAGCTGCCGCGGAATCCCTCCGGCAAGATCCTCAAGCGCGAGCTGCGCAAGCCCTTCTGGGAAGGCTACGAGCGGCAGGTGAACTGAAGCCGGGCCCGTGCTCCGGATCGAGGTCCCGGAGGCCGGCCTGGCCGTCTCCGCGCGCCTCGACGGCCCCGTCGGGGAGGGTCCGCTGCTGGTGTTCGGGCACGGGGCGGGGGCCGGCATGGATCATCCCGTGCTCGACGCCTTCGCCGTCGCGTTCGCGGCCCGGGGGCTCGCGACGCTGCGCTACCAGTTTCCCTTCCTGGAGCGGAAGGGCGGTCGTGGCTTCGGGCGGGACCCGCTGCCGGTCGCGGTCGGGACCGTGGCTGCTGCTGTGGCCGAGGCGCAGCGGCACGCGGGGGGCCGTCCGATCCTCGCGGGCGGGCATTCCTACGGGGGACGCATGACCACCCATGCCGCGGCGGAGGGCCGCCTGGGTGGCGTCCGGGCCCTCGTGCTCCTCGCCTTCCCGCTCCACGGGCCGAAGCGGCCCTCGACGGCGCGCGCGGCGCACCTGGGCCGGATCGGCACCCCCATGCTCTTCGTCTCCGGCGAGCGCGACGCCATGGCCGGCGCACCGCTGCTGGAGCAGGTCGTGGATGCGCTCCCGCAGGCCCGGCTCGTGCGCATCGCCGCAGCCGACCACGGCTGGAAGGCGCCGAAGCGGCGCTGGCCCGAGGGCCCCTTCGATGCGGTCGGCGCCGCGGTGGCGGACTTCCTGGCGGAGCAGGGTCTCGCCGGCTGAGCTCCCCCGCGTTGCGGGGCGCGGTCGCGATGCCGCAGGGTAAGGGCTCTCCGCCCGGGCGCCCGCTTCCTGCCAGCGAGGAACCTCATGCTCAGCGTCCTGGCCCGGGTCTCCGCCCTGCTCACCGGCATCCTGTTCATCATGCTCGGCAACGGGATGCACTTCACGCTCATGGGGCTCCGGGGCGCCGTGGAGGGCTTCTCGGCGGCGGAGCTGGCCGTCGTCACCTCCGGCTACTTCCTCGGGTTCCTGTCCGGGGCGCGCACGGCGCCGGTGCTGATCCGCCGGGTGGGTCACGTGCGCGTCTTCGCCGCCCTGGGCAGCTTCATGTCGGCCGGACTCATCTCCTTCCCGCTGGTGACGGAGCCCTGGGCTTGGACGCTGCTCCGCGTCCTCGTGGGCTTCTGCATGTCCGGGGTCTACGTGGTGGCCGAGAGCTGGCTGAACGACGCCGCCACCAACGAGACGCGCGGCAAGGTGCTCTCCGCCTACATGATCGCGCAGACCCTCGGGATCATCGGCGCCCAGGGCCTGCTCACGCTCGGGGACGCCGCCGAGGCGGTGCTCTTCATCGGCGCGTCGATCCTCGTGTCCGTGTCCTTCGGCCCGATCCTGCTCTCGGCCACGCCGGTGCCGGCGGTCGAGGTCGCGCAGCCCATGCGCCTGCGCGATCTGTTCGCCAGCTCACCGCTCGGGACCGTGGGGATCTTCCTGCTCGGGAGCGTCTATGCGACCCAGTCGGGCATGGCCGCGGTCTACGGCACGCGCATCGGCCTTCCGGCGGACGAGATCGCGCTCTTCGTCGCCGTGCTTTTCGGCGGCGCGCTCGCGCTGCAGTACCCCATCGGCTGGCTCTCGGACCGCATGGACCGGCGCCGGTTGATCTTCGGCGCGGCGACGCTCGGCGCGATCGCCTGCGGGCTCGGGAGCCTGAGCGCCGACCGGCGGGAGCTGCTGCTGGCCAGCGCGTTCCTCGCCGGGGGCGTGACGACGCCGCTCTACGCGCTGTTCCTCGCGTACACCAACGACTATCTCTCCGCCGCGGAGATGCCGGCGGCCTCCGGAGGGCTGGTCTTCACCTTCGGGCTCGGGGCCATCGCCGGCCCCCTGGTCACCGGCTGGGCCATGGAGCGGTTCGATCCGGGCGCCTTCTGGCTCGTCCTCGGCGCCACCTTCGGGACCTCGGCGCTCTACGCGCTCTATCGCATGACCCAGCGCGCGCCCACGCCGACGACCGACACGGAGCGCTACCTCGGCGTCCTGCCCACGGCCTCGCCGGTCGCCGTGGAGGCTGCGGGCGTGTGGGCGGCGGAGCAGGCCGAGAGCGAGCGGGCGGACGCGCGAGCGGGATAGGTCCGGCCTCCGGCGGGATCGCCCCGCGGAGGCTCAGTTCGCGGAGGCGTCGCCCTCCTCGCGCTGCCACTTGCGGATGCCACGCAGGTTCATGGCCACGAACACGGCGTTGGCGACCATGAGCGCGATGCTGTCGGACAGGGCGCCGAGCACGATCCAGCAGAGGTTTCCGCCGATCATCAAGACGAAGCCGGCCCAGTGCTTGTTGCCGAGGAGGTAGATGGCGACGACGGTCAGCACCATGGCGAGCCAGTCGATGCCGTGGTACTCGAGCTCCATGGTCTTCCTCCCCGCTCCCGTGGAACGACCCGCCTTTGTCAGCGCCGCGCGAGGACGGCAGCATCGGGCCCCTGGACTCCGGAGCCATCGAGGAGCCGAACATGCGCGACCCCACCGTACCCCCGCTCGACCCCGCGTGCGTCGCGCTCGTGGAGCGCGCCGGTGGATCGATCGAGCCGCTCGATCCGATCGGCGCCGCGGTACAGGGCATCGACCTGTCGGCGGCCGAGCCGCCCCCGCCGGAACTCGTCGAGGCACTCGAGCTCGAGATGGCTCGGCGCGGCTTCCTCGTGTTCCGCAACGAACGTCCGCTTTCCCCCGAAGCCTTCCTCCGGGCCAGCTGCTGGTGGGGCGGCCGAGCGCTGCACAGCACCCACGGGGTCCATCCGGCGACGCCCGGCGGCAATCCGGACCTCTTCCGCCTGTCCAACGACCGTAGCCACGGCATCCCCGGCGTGGGCCCGCAGTGGCACAACGACGGGAGCTTCTGCGCCGCGACCTTCTCGCACGCCGGCTACCACATGGTGCGGGCCCCGGAGCGCGGGGGCGGCACCTGGTTCGCCCACCAGGGCGCCGCCTACGACGCGCTCGCTCCCGAGCGGCAGGCGTGCTGGAGCCGGCTGTCTTCCGTGAACTCGAACTCGGGGGTCGTCCATCCCGCCGTGCACGCGCATCCGCTCACCGGGCGCAGCTGCCTCTGGCTGCATCTCGGCATGACCGGGGCGGTGATCGAGCAGCAGCCGGATGGGGAGGCGTTCCGGCTCCTGGACGCGTCCGAGCTGACGCGGCTGTGCCGGGAGTACAACGACCTCCTCGACGCCGGCCTGCGCGACGGCTACGCGATCGCCTTCGAGTACCGCGACGACGACTGCGTGTTCGTGGACAACCTCGCCGTGGCGCATCGGGCGGCGCCGGATGCGCATCGCCCGGCGGCGGAGCAGGGCCTGCGGATCCTGCACCGGAGCACGGTCCGGGGCGTGGCGCCGCTCGCGCCCCGGGGCGGGCTGCCGCAGTTCGTGGACATCCACGGTCCCAATCCCACCGGCGCCGGCGTCTGGCAGGGCGGCGGCGTCGGCTTCCGCTGGGCCGAAGGGATCCCGATGCAGAACTGACGGACCTTGTTCAGCGCTCGTCCTGCGGGGGTTCGAGCTCCTCGCGCACCTGGCCCCAGGCGATCAGGGAGAAGAGCCCGGTCCCGCCCACGAGATTGCCGACGAAGACGGGCAGCAGCATGCCCGCGAGGGCCCGGACGATCCCCACCTCGCCGTGGAACATGAGCAGCCACACGTCGAGGGACCCGGCGACGACGTGGGTGAAGCCGCACAGGGCGATGGCGTAGGTCATGAGCACGATCACGCCGAGGGCGTTGCCGGAGGCGTTCGGGAGCATCCACACGATGGCGGCGACGAGGAAGCCGGCGGG
>JAZBPF010000551.1:0-6387 GCA_036351515.1 Pseudomonadales bacterium
CGCAGCGCACGGAGATCGAGGCCGCCGCCTTCCGCCGCCTCCTCGCCCACCTCGACGCGAACCGCGAGGTGCAGAACATCGACCTCATGAACCTCGCCGGCTTCTGCCGCAACTGCCTGGCGCGCTGGTACCGGGAGGAGGCCGCCGAGCGCGGCGTGGCGCTCGAGGACGCCGAAGCCCGGGAGCACGTGTACGGCATGCCCTACGCCGAGTGGAAGGAGAAGTACCAGCGCTGAGCGTCCGGGAGACGGCCTGCGTTCAGGGCGCGAGGTCCGCGAGCCGCGCGAGGAGCACCTCGTCGAGCCAGCTCGAGAGCCGCGCGTCCGCGAGGAACCCGCAGTGTCCGCCGTGGCGCGTGGTCTCGATGCGCAGGGCCGGGGACGGCGCGAGCCGGTCGAGCCCCTCGGCGGGAATCACCGGGTCGTCGAGCGCCGTGAGCACGGTGCTCGGAACCGAGAGCGGCGCCAGCACCTCCCCCGTGAGCGCGTAGCCCGCGAGGTAGGCGTCCGTGGACGGGAAGTCGGTGTAGCGCGCGACGAACCAGTCCGTGAGCTCCGTGAGCGAGTCCAGGCGCCGGGCCTGCGAGAAGTCGTAGCGGTCCGGGAAGACGCGCTCCTTCGCGTCCATGGACGCACGCCACTGGCGGAGGAAGTGCCGGCGATAGCCGAACCAGCCGGCCTCGAGCGCCTCCATGGTCGGGCCCGGGTCGAGCACGGGACACACGGCGACCACCCGGTCGAGGTCGAGCCCGGCCTCCGCCGAGCGCAGCGCGATGCGCAGGGCGAAGTTCCCCCCGAGGGAGAACCCGAGCAGCACGAGGGGCCGCTCCGGGAAGGCGCGGCGCAGCGCCGCCACCGCCTGCACGGCCTCGTCGATGCGGCAGGAGTGGAACAGCTCGACGTTCAGATGGTGCGTGCCCCCGTGGTCGCGCAGCTGCAGGCGCACCACGTCGAAGCCGGCCTCGAAGAGGCGGCCGCAGGCGGAGAGGAGATAGAGCGACTCGGCGCTGCCGTGCCAGCCGTGGAGCGCGACGACGAGGGGCCGCGGGACGCCGTCTCCGTGCAGGGCCGTGCGCGCCTCGAGGCGCGTTCCGTCCGGGCAGACGAGGAGCCGCGAGACGCTCGCCATGCGCAGCCGCGCGCTGCGCCGCTCCACGAGCGGGCGCCGGGGCCGGGCGCTCGCGAGCACGGACTGCACGTGCGGAGAACGCAGCGCCCGCGGCGGCTGGAAGTCGAGTTCGACGCGAGCGGCGCTCACGGCCGCCCCCCCACGCAGCCGTCGGCGGGCAGCCCGAGGTGCGCCGCCCAGGCCGCGCGCTGCCGGGACCAGGTCAGGGACGCGAGGTCCGGCGCGGCCGTCGGTCGCTCGGCCTCGGCGAGCAGGCGTGCGGCGAGCGCCGCCCCGTCGCGATCCGCGTCGTCGGCGTCGCCGGGGACGAGCGCCGCCCGCGGCAGGAATTCCCGATAGGCCAGGCGGTCCGGCACGACCGGGGCGCAGCCGAGGGCCACGGCCTCGAGCACGGAGAGGCCCTGGAAGTCGTGGAGCGCGGTCGACAGCACCACGTCCGCGTCCGCGAGCCGCGTCCGATAGGCATCCCGATCCTCGATGCGTCCCCAGCAGCCCCGGGCCGGATGGCCCGGCGGCAGCCGCGCCTCGAGGGCATCGAAGGCCGCCGGGCGCGTCCGGAAGCGGCGCCCGAGAAGATGCAGGCGCCAGCGCAGGCCCGCGCGCTCGAGGACGTCGGCGATCACGGGGAGCCGGTCCGGCCCCTTGTCCCATTCCCAGCGATGATTCCAGACGACCTCGAGCGGGCGCGCCGGATCGCGCCTGCGCCGCGGCGTGGCCAGCAACGCGTCCTCGAGCGGGATCGGGGCGACCGCGAGCCGGTCGGCGATGCGGCGGACGATGCCGGCGGGGACCGCGTCCGGGAAGCGCGCGAGGAGCGCCTCGACGCCGGCGAGGAGCGTGTCCGCACCGTAGCGGGAGTTCACGAGCACCCGGTCCGCCGCGAGGAGCGCGTAGACCATGCGCAGCTGCCGTTCCAGGCGCCCGCGTTCCCGGGGATTCCCCGGATAGGCGAACTCGTGTTCGTGGACGTAGCACACCGTGGGGACCGACGCGAGGTCCGGCCGCAGCCCCCGGAGCGTCGCGAGGTCCACGGGGCCGGCGGCGAGGAGCCGATCCGGGCGGGGGTTCCGCGGGACGGCCTCGGCGAAGGCCAGGGCGTTGCCCCCGGCGCGCCAGGCGAAGTGCCGCGGCGGGAGCACGCGCTCCGTGAAGCGCACCGCCGGGAACGCCGTGACGAGCCCCTCGCGCAGGCGTCGGTGGCTGTCGGCGTCGTAGGCGTCGAGGAGGAGTACGTCCATGGGATCCCGGGGCTTCGGGGCGCCGGAACTCCGGGCCCGACGAGGACCCCGGCGCTCGGCGCGACGGGGGCCGGGACGGTAGTATGCCCGACGCCGCGCGCGCCGCGGCGCCGCGCGGAGGCACGATGGACGTCCTCGAGCTCGACGGGGTCTGCAAGCGCTTCGGCAGTCGGGACGCGGTCCACGACCTGTCCCTGCGCGTCCCCGCCGGCAGCGTCTACGGCTTCCTCGGCCAGAACGGCGCCGGCAAGACCACCACGCTGCGCATGGTGCTCGGGATCCTCTGGCCCGACGCGGGCACCGTCCGCCTGTTCGGGTCCCTGTCGCCGGACGCCGCCCGACCGCAGCTCGCCTTCCTCCCGGAGGAGAAGGGCCTGTACAAGCGCATGCGCGTGCTCGAGTTCCTGGTCTTCCTCGGGCGCCTGCGCGGCCTCGACGCCGGCGAGGCGGAACGCCGGGGGCGCCACTGGCTCGAGCGCTTCGAACTCACCGAGGTGGCCGACGCCCGCTGCGAGACGCTCTCCAAGGGCATGGGGCAGAAGCTGCAGATCGCCGGCGCCCTGCTCCACGACCCGCGCCTGGTGATCCTCGACGAGCCCTTCTCGGGCCTCGATCCCGTCAACGTCGAGCTCGTGCGCCGGATCATCCTCGAGCTCCGGGCCGGAGGCACCACGGTGATCCTGTCCACGCACGTCATGGAGCAGGCGGAGCAGATCTGCGACCACGTGCTGCTCCTGCACCGGGGCACGAAGCGCCTCGACGGTCCCCTCGGGCAGGTGCGCGCCAGCGCGGACCGCACGCTCGTGGTGGACTACGCGGGGGACGGCGCCGTGCTCCGCGCGCTGCCGGGCGTGCGCCGCCTGAACGACGCGGGCGCGCACGCGGAACTCACGCTCGAGGCCGACGCCGATCCCGACGCGATCCTCGCGGCCCTCGTCGGCCATCTCTCGATCCGCCGCTTCGAGCTCGTGGAGCCGAGCCTCCACGAGGTGTTCGTGCGCACGGTCGGGGAGGCGGCATGAGGCGCGCGCTGCTCGTCGCCCGCCGCGAGTTCCTCGAGCACGTGCGCACGAAGGGCTTCTGGCTCTCCCTCGTGGCCGTGCCCTTCGCCCTCGTGCTCGCCCTCGCGATCCCCGCCGTGGACCGCGCCGCGCGCCCGGTGTTGTCCTTCGCGGTCACGGACCGCAGCGGCTGGCTCCTCGAGGAAGTGGTCCGGGACGCGGACCGGCGCGACCTCGCCCGGCTCCTGCAACGGCTCGACGGGGCCGAGGCGCCGTCCGCCCCGCAGCCCGTGCTCGACCTGCTCGGGCACTGGCGCGCGCAGCCGGCGGACGCGCGGGACCGCTGGCTGCAGGAGCTGCTCGCCGGCACCGGGAACGAAGCGGACGAGCGCGCAGCGGAGACGGTCGACCCGCGTCCGGAGACCTCCCCGGAGACTTCCCCGGAGGCCTTCCTGACCTGGTGGCGCTCCCGCACGCCGCCGGAGGTCGCCGCCTTCGCCCCGGACGCCTGGCGCGCCCGCTTCCATCTCGTGCATCGCCCGGATCGCTGGACCCCGCCCGCGGAGGCGCGGACGAATCTCGCCGCGGAGCGGATCTTCGCCTGGATCGAGATCCCGGAGGATCCGGTGGGGAGCCCGCGGCGCCCGGGGGCCGCGCTCGACTACACGGCCCGCAACCTCACGAACCGGGACCTGCGGGACTGGTTCGAGGCCCGCGCCGGCGCCGTGCTGGAGCGCCAGCGCCGGCGCGAGGCCGACCTCGCGCCGGAACTCTGGGCCTGGGTGAGCGCGCCCCTGGACCTCGAGGTGCGCACGCTCGCGGGCCCGCGCGGACAGGCCCGGGCCGCCTCCACCGGCGACGTGCTCGGCCAGTGGGGGCCCGTGGTCTTCGTCTACATCCTCTGGGTGTCGGTGCTCGTGGTGACGCAGATGCTCGTGACGAGCACCGTGGAGGAGAAATCCAACAAGCTCGTCGAGGTGCTGCTGGCGACGCTCTCGCCGGTAGAGCTCATGGCCGGGAAGATCCTCGGCATCGGGGCCACGGGGCTCGCCATCGTCGGCACCTGGCTCGCGACCTTCGCCGCGGCGACGATCGGCCTCCCGGCGCTCCTCGGCGCGCCCTCGGCCGTGGACCTCACGGCGCTCGTGGCCCCCGCCTACCTCGGCGCCTTCCTCGTCTACTTCACGCTCGGCTACTTCCTCTACGCCGCGCTCCTCGCGGGCCTCGGCGCCGTGTGCAGCTCCCTGAAGGAAGCGCAGACGCTCGTGATTCCCGTGCAGGGCATCCTCTTCGTGCCCCTGGCGACCATGATCCCCATCGCCCGGGATCCGTCGGGAACCCTCGCCTCCGTGTTCACCTGGCTGCCGCCCTTCACGCCCTTCGTGATGATGAACCGTGCCGCACAGCCGCCGGAGCCCTGGGTCTACGTCGGCACGACGCTGCTGCTGCTCGCCTCCATCGGCGCGGCGGTGTGGGCGGGGGCGAAGGTCTTCCGCATCGGCATCCTCATGACCGGCCAGCCCCCGAAGCTGCGGGACGTGCTGCGCTGGATGGCGGCCCCGGTGGGTCCCACCGGCGCGGCGCGGCCGGCGCTGGCGACGGACCGGGACGCGGACCCGGCGGCGGACGGCGAGGCGGAACGCCCCTGACGCCGGGCCCGAGTTGGTAGACTGCGCCGTCCCGTTTCCGCGGATCCGGATCCATGCCCGCCCCCGATCGCCTCGTCCTCCGCCGCCCCGACGACTGGCACGTGCATCTGCGCGACGGCGAGACCCTCGCGCTCGTGGCGCGGCACACCGCCTGGCCCTTCGCCCGCGCCATCGTCATGCCGAACCTGGTGCCCCCGATCACCACCGTGGCAGCGGCGAGCGCCTACCGGGAGCGGATCCTCGCGGCGGTGCCGCCGGAGGCCGGCTTCACGCCGCTCATGACCGCCTACCTCACGGACGAGATCGACGCCGAGGAGATCGCCCGGGGCCACGGCGAGGGGGTGTTCACCGCCTGCAAGCTCTATCCCGCGGGCGCCACCACGAACTCCGCCTCCGGCGTGACCGACATCCGCCGCCTCGACCGGGTGCTCGAGCGCATGCAGGCGATCGGCATGCCGCTGCTCGTGCACGGCGAGGTGGTGGACGACGACATCGACATCTTCGACCGGGAGGCGGTGTTCATCGACCGGGTGCTCATCCCGACGCTGGCGCGCTTCCCGGAACTGAAGGTGGTCTTCGAGCACATCACCACGCGCGAGGCCGTGGACTTCGTGCGCGAGGCGGGCGACCGGGTCGGGGCGACGATCACGGCGCACCATCTCGAGTTCAACCGCAACGCCCTGCTCGTGGGCGGCATCCGTCCGCATCACTACTGCCTGCCGGTGGCGAAGCGGGAGCATCATCGCCGTGCCTTGCGCGAGGCAGCGACCTCCGGCGATCCGAAGTTCTTCCTCGGCACGGACACGGCGCCGCACGCGATCGAGGAGAAGGAGAGCGCCTGCGGCTGCGCGGGCATCTTCAGCGCGCCGGTGGCCCTCGAGAGCTACGCCAGGACCTTCGAGGAAGAGGACGCCCTCGACCGCCTCGAGGCCTTCGCCTCGGAGCACGGACCCCGCTTCTACGGCCTGCCCCCGAACGAGGGCACGGTCACGCTGGAACGCCGTCCCTGGACCGTGCCCGAGACCGTGGAGGCCGGCCCCCTGCGGATCCGTCCCTTCCACGCCGGTGCCGAGCTCGCCTGGCGCCTGGTCGAGTCCGGCTGAGCCCGTTCAGCGGCGCCGTCGACGGAGCGCGGCGAACCCCAGGCCCACGAGTGCGCCGAGGGCCCCGGTCACGAGCACGAAGAGCACGACGCCGAGGAGCAGCTCCCGGAAGAGCCCCGGATCGAGGTCCCAGGAACGCCAGACGGCCCAGAGGAAGCCCGCCACCACGACGGTCCCGAGGACGATGCGGCGCCGGAGCGCGCGGTGCTGACTGGCGAGGGGCGAGTCGGAGGCCATGGGGATCTCCGCCGGGGCGGGAGCAGGACCG
>JAZBPF010000552.1:0-2364 GCA_036351515.1 Pseudomonadales bacterium
GCGGTGCCGTCGGCCATGGCGAAGGCCTGTTCGCGCCAGCCCTCGATGGCCGCCGTCACCCAGCCGAAGTGCCAGTTGTGCGGAACGTAGCCCGCGAGGTAGATCGGGCTGTCGGACCGGCACGCGGCCACGAAGGCGGCGTCCGCGTCCGTCGCCTTCAGGTTGTTCAGCGTCGAGTCGTGATAGCGCCCGACCCGCATGTAGATGTGGGCGGGCATGTGCACCAGGTGCCCGGCCTCCGGCGCGAGATCGGCGAGGCGATCCGCGTAGGGCTCGGCGCGTTCCGGGTCCTGCGACTGCTCGACGGCGTGGATGTAGAGATGGATCGCCCCCGTGTGCGCGGGATCGAGGGCGAGGGCGTCCTCGAGCATGCCGACGATCTCGCCGGTCCAGGGCTGCGCCGCCCCGTCCTCGCGCCAGAAGTCCCAGGGATGGAGGTCCATGAGCGCCTCGGCGGTGAGCGCGGCCACGTTCGCGTCCTCCGGAAAGCGCGCGCGCACGGAGCGCATGGCCTCGGCGTAGGCCTGGTCCAGGGCCGAGCGATCCTCCGGCGCCTCGGCGACGTAACGCTCGAGCAGCGCCGTGGTGAGGGCCCGCTCGAGCTCCGTCCCGCGCGCCTCGGCCAGCGTGTGCGCCCGCTCCGCGAGGGCGCGGGCACGCGGTGCGCTCGCCGGGTCCATGGCGGCGTTCACGTTCGGTCCGAGCACGAGCGCACTGCCCCAGAGGCAGAGCGCGCAGTCGGGATCGACGGTGGCGGCCTCCGTGAAGGCGAAGTCCGCCGCGGCGTGGTTGAAGCCCCAGGCGAGCGCCAGCCCCTGGTCGAAGTACTGCTGCGCCTCCTGGTCGTTCGTGGTGATCGGCAGGTGCACGGCGCCGAGGCCGTCGAAGAGCGGCTGACGCCAGCCGGCGTCGTCGCCTGCGGCGGTCGATGCGTCGCTCGGCGGAGCGGACGGCCCCGTGCCGGTCCCGCAGGCCACGACCAGGGCCGAGGTCAGCGCGGCTCCCGTGATGCGAATCCAGCGGTTCATGATCGTCTCCCCTTCCCGTGTGCCGGCAGCATACCGGAGGCGGACCCCGCAGCGCCGAACGCCCCGCCCCGGCCGATCGACCGTCCGCCCCGCACCCGAGTCCTCTCGGTGGAGAAATCGGCCACCGGCTTCTATAAGTGACGGAATCGGCGGACGCCCGTGGGGGGCGCATGGAGGATCATCGCAGCCAGGGACCGGAGCCCGCCGACGTCGAGCGGCGGCTGCGCGGCTTCGAGCTCGCGCAGCGGATCTCCCGCGTGGGTCACTGGCGCTGGACCATCGCCAGCGACGAGCTGTTCTGGTCCGACGAGGTCTTCCGCATCCACGGTCACGCGCCGGGCGACTTCCGCCCGGACGTGCGCCGGGCCGTCGCCTTCTACCATCCGGACGACCAGGCGGTGGTCGACGGCCATCTGCAGCGGGCGATCGACGAGCGGAGGGACTTCGAGTTCCAGCTCCGCGTGGTCCGACCGGACGGCTCGATCCGCGACGTGCTCTCCTCCGGGTTCTGCGAGCTCGACGGCACCGGTGCGGTGCAGGCGCTCTTCGGTACCTTCCAGGACGTGACGGAGCTGCGCCAGGCGGAGCGGGACCACGCGGTGGTGCGCCGACGGCTGCAGCTCGCCGTGGACTCGGCCGGCCTCGGCGTCTGGGACCTCGACCTGGTCGGCCAGCGGCTGTCCTGGGATCCGCGCATGCTCGAGATGTACGGCCTCGACGCCCGCCAGCGCACCGGGGCCGTGGACGACTGGATCGGAGCCCTGCATCCGGAGGACCGCCCGCGGGCCGTGGAGAGCTTCGAGGCGGCGATCGCCGGCGAAGCGGACTTCGACCTCCGCTTCCGCATCGTCCGTCGCGTGGACGGGGTCGTGCGCCACATGCAGGCGAACGCCGTCGTGGAGCGCGACGCCGACGGCCGGCCCCTGCGCATGGTGGGCATCAACCAGGACGTCACCGAACGCGTCCAGGCCGAGGCCCGCTTCCGGGCGGCCCTCGATCATCTGGCCGTGGCGACCTTCATCTGCCGCCCCGACGGCATCGTGGAGTTCGCCAACGAGGCCGCCGCGGCCCTCTTCGGCGCGGACCCCGGCCGCCTCGAGGGCCGGGACCTGGGCGGGCTCCTGGGACCGGACGCCCTCGGCACCGGCGTGGACCCGCGGCCCGGCCAGCTCGCCTTCGACCGCCGCGCCCGGCGCCTCGACGGCAGCAGCTTCCCGGCCCACGTCGGCACCGGCGAGCTCGACGGCCCCGACGGCCGCCGGCTGGTGGTCTCGGTCCAGGACCTCTCGACGCTCCGCGACCTCCAGCAGCAGCTCGGCCACGCCCAGCGCATGGA
>JAZBPF010000553.1:0-2252 GCA_036351515.1 Pseudomonadales bacterium
ATGGCGGCGGTGGCGCTGCTGAACGGGCTCTTCGTCTGGCGCTTCCTGCCGGAGCCGCCGCGGCACCGCTCCTTCACGCCGCCGCCGCGCATGCGCTACACGGATCCGCGGATCCTCCCCTTCGTGATCGTCGGCGTGACCATGTTCACGGGCATGGCGCTCGTGCAGCAGACCATGGGCTTCCGCTTCCAGGACGCGCTCGCCCTGGACGCGGCGGCCACCGCCGGTGCCGTCGGGACGGCCATGATGTGCTCCGCCGGCGCCTCGCTCCTCGCCCAGGGCTTCGTCGTGCAGCGCCTCGAGCTGCCGCCCTTCAAGCTCCTGCGCCTGGCCCTGCCCCTGCTCGTGATCGCCTTCACGGCCATGGCGCTCGTCGAATCCCGGCTCGGACTCACGCTCGCGATGATGGTCCAGGGCTTCGGCATGGGCCTGGCCGGCCCCGCCTTCATGGCCGGCGCCTCGCTCGCCGTGTCGGCGGAGGAACAGGGGGCCGTGGCCGGCGTCGCCGGTTCCTGCGGCCCCCTGGGCTTCGCCCTCGGACCGCTCCTGGGAGGCGCGCTCTACCAGATCGCGCCGCCGCTTCCCTACGCGGTGGCGGCGGTTCTCTATCTGGTGCTCCTGGGTGCCATGGGCATGCTCGGGCGTCGCCTCGTGGCGCCGGCCCCCGTGGCCGGGGCGCCGGTGCCCGCGCTGGCGGAGGGCGCCGAGGAGCCCTAGCGCTCGCGCGCCCGGGTCGACCGGCCCCGCCCGCCGGCGGGCGCGTTTGACAGGTGCCGCGCCCCCATGGGATGAAGAGGAGTCGAAGCCACCCGTGGAGCCTCCATGACGACGCTGAGACCCGGCTACGAGCACGACACCGATCCGGCCCGCGAGGCGGAGGACCGCCGCCGGGCGGGACGCATCGCCTACGGCGCATCCTTCCTCGGCCTCCTGGCCTTCGCGGCCCTGCTGCTCGTCTGAGCGCGCGCCCGCCTAGCGTCCTCGGAGCCTCCGCCGCAGGGCGGAGGGGTCGATTCCTGCGGATCTGAGCACGCCGCCGACGGCAGCCCGACCCCGGCTCGACAGCCTTCGTCCAAGGCCGGGATCCCGCTGCCAGCCGTCCGGGAGTCCATTCCTTCCGAACGCCTCCTCCAGAGCCCTGCATTCCTCGGGCTCGAGTTCCAGCGAGAGGGCCGCGACCAGCCCGTCGAGCTGGTCGGTCGTGCTCGCGCCCGCCACGGCGGCGGTCACGCCGGGCCGCGCGGTCAGCCACGCGAGGGCCACGGTCGCCATCGGGACGCCGCGGGCCTCGGCCAAGGGTCGGAGTACGCCCTGGAGAGCGTCCCGGACGCGCCGGGGAATCCGGGAGTCCGGTGGCGAGGACCGTCCCGCGAGCAACCCTTCCGCCAGCGGTGAATACGCGAGGACGCCGACCGCGAGCTCCCGGCACGCGGGTAGCAGATCCCGTTCGACCCCTCGACGGAGCAGGTTGTACTCCGGCTGCACCGAGCAGAGGGGGACGTCACCGAGGGCCCGTGCAGCCTCCCGGAGTTGCCGGGCATCGAAGTTCGAGACGCCGATGTGCCGGAGCTTCCCCTGCGAACGGAGATCCAGCAGGGCGCCCATGGACTCCGCGATGGGCGTGTGGCGATCCGGGTGATGGAGCTGGACGAGATCCAGTGTGTCGACGGCGAGCCGCTGGAGGCTCTCCTCCACGTCCTTCCGCAGCGCCGCTGGCCGTGAGTCCCGACGGACCGCGCGGCGCACGCCGGAAGCGTCCGTGAAGGTGAAGAGGACGTCGCCGTGTTCCCCGTCCCAGCGCAGGCCGGCCTTGGTGAAGATCTGGATGTCCGTGCGTCCTGCCCGTCCGAGCAGGACTCCGAGTTGGCGCTCCGCGCCGCCGAAGTCGTACAGGGGTGCGGTGTCGAAGGTCGTCAGTCCCAGGTCGACGGCACGTTCGAAGAGCGCGATCCGCTCTGCGTCGGTGGCGGCCCTGCGTGCCATGGCGCCCAGGACGATCCGGGGAACCCGGAGCTCCGTTCGACCGAGCGTCCGCGTCGATGGCTCGTTTTCCCGGCTCATGGCCCGACTCCCGTTCGTCGACCTTCCGCCAAGGGTGTGCTCGTCCCGGCGCTCTTGCGCGAGGTCAAGGTTTCCTCGGGATCCGGAGGCGAGACTACGTCGAACCTGGAGTCTGGAACAGGAGCCGTCGGCGTGAACTTCCGCAACGAGAGCACCTTCGACCGCAGCGTGCGCATCGTCGCCGGCCTCGG
>JAZBPF010000554.1:0-2949 GCA_036351515.1 Pseudomonadales bacterium
CCGGGAACCGACGAAGCGCGCGAGGGCCTCGAGGCCCTCGTGGACGGAGCCGTAGACGAGGCGGCCGTCGGCTTCGACGAGTTCGAGGAAGTGGTCCTGGTCGCCGAAGTCGACGGCGCGGGCCCACTCGTGGACCAGGGCGGTGCAGCCACGTTCGGCGGCGAGGCGCGCCGCTTCATCCACCGCCGGGATCCGCGCGGCGCGGCAGGAACGGAGGCAGCACGTCGAGGCGCGGATCGGCCGATTCGGTCACGAGGCCCGAGACGGCTCCGTCGCGCGCGAGCTGCGGGCGCAGGGCGAGGTCCAGGCCCGCGACGAGCAGGCGGCCGTCGACGGCCGGGAGCAGGTCGCGGATCTCGCCCGCCGCCACGGTCGGCAGGCCGCGGATCCCGAGGCCGGCGTCGCCGGCCAGGAGCCGCACCGTGGTGCCGTCCTCGCCGGTCGCGTAGACGCCGGCGAGGCGGGCGGCGAGGCTCGCCTCGAGCTGCAGCGTCCGCGGGGCGTGGCCGAGGAGGCCGAGGGCGTCCGCGAGCCGGTCTCCGGGCGTCGACCGCTCGGTGTTCAGCAGCACGCGCGGTGCCTCGAGGGCGCCGAAGACGCCGTCCGCGACGGCACGCTCGCGCGGGTCCGCGTCCCGGTCGGGGCCGCGCAGGTAGACGAGGGTCGGGGCCAGCGCTTCCACCGCGGCGAAGAGGGTCTCCCCGAGCTCCCGGGCGGCGTCCGGGTCGAGGGCCCCGGCCGCGAGCAGGGCGAGCGGCGGGCCGAGGAGGACGCGGTCCATCACGTGGACCCCACCCTCCGCGCCGGCCCGGGTCGCGAAGTTCTCCCACTGCATGACCAGCGTGTCCGCGTAGGCCGCCGGCGTCGCGTAGCGCTCGGGTTCCCAGGGCCTGCGCAGCGGGTGGCCGCGCTCTGCGACGTGCCGGTGCACGCAGTCGACGCCGTCGGCCTCGAGCTGCAGGGCGATCTCCTGCGCGAGCCGGGCGCGGTGGCTGCCGGGAAGACCGTCGACGATGAGCAGGCTCGATGCGGACACGAGGCGGGCGCGGTGGCGAAGCGGCCGGCGAGTGTACCCGGCCGCTCCGGTCAACGCATCGCGTCGCCGCGCGTTGTTCTCCCCGTGTCCCGGATCCGCGAGGCGCCCATGACCCTCGAACCGCTCCCGGGCGGCCTCGCGCTGGCGACGGCGGGGGCGGCCCGGTACCTTGCCGGCACCGGCGCGGCGGAGGGTGCTCCGCGCGCCCGTGCAGGAGACGTCCGCGCCGTGGCCGACGGGGCTGCCCTCAACCGCTTCCTCGCCGGGATCGAGCGCCGGGCCTTCGCCATGGCGCGGCTGGCGACGGGCTCGCCGGACGACGCCCTCGACCTGGTGCAGGACGCCATGATCCGCCTGGCGGAACGCTACGGGGACCGGCCCGAGGCCGAGTGGGCGCCGCTGTTCTTCCGGATCCTGAACAACCGGATCACGGACCATCATCGGCGCGGGGCCGTGCGTCGGCGCTTCTTCGGCTGGCTCGGGCCCCGGGATCCGGAGGACGAGAGCGACCCGCTGGAGTCCGTGCCCGGGCCGGCGAGCGACGGTCCCGCGGAGCGCGTGGCGCTCGACGGCGCCATGGAGACCCTCGAGGGAGCGCTCGAGGCCCCTGCCCCTGCGCCAGCGGCAGGTGTTCCTGCTGCGGACCTGGGAGGGGCTGGACGTGGCGGAGACGGCGAAGGCCCTCGGGATCTCCGAGGGGAGCGTGAAGACCCATCACTTCCGGGCCGTGCGCGCCCTGCGCGACGCGCTCGGGGAGGAACCCGACGATGACCGGTCCTGACGACGACTTCGAGGCGCGTCTGCGGCGGCGGCTGGACGAGGAGCTGGACCGGGTCGACCCGGAACAGCTCGCGCGGCTCGGCGCGGCCCGGCGCGAGGCCGTGGCGCGGCTGGAACGCCCGCGGCCCTCCTTCCTCGCCGGCGCCCTGCCGCGCTGGACCCTCGCGGCGGCCGCGGCGCTGCTGGTCGCCGTGATGATCGCCCAGGGTCCGCTCCCGGGGCCGGGCGCCGGAGCCTCGCCGCAGGTGGTCGACCTCCTCGACGGCCGCGAGGCGGCGGCCATCGAGGAGCTGGAACTGCTCGAGGAGATGGAGTTCCTGGCCTGGCTCGAATACGAGGCGGAGCTCGGGAACGGGACGGACGGAGCCGGATGAGGCCCCCGGCGCCGTGGCTCGCGCTCTGCGCGGGGCTGCTCTCGGTCGGCGCTGCGGCGCAGGAGCCTGCCTCCGCGGAAGGTGCCGGAGCGGCTGGGGCGGCCTCGGCCGGGCCGCCTCCCGCCGAACCGCCCCCGGACCCGGAGCTGCTCGGCCTGCTCGCGGACCTCGGTGAGGCGGCCGGCGACGGCTCCATGCTCACGCTCTTCGACCTGCTGCTCGACGACACGCCCCTCGGTGCCGGAGCCCCGGCGGACGGGGTGGGGGAGGACGGACCATGATCCTTCGACGCCTGTGCGCGCTCCTCGGCCTCTGGCTCGTGCTCGCCGTGCCTCTGCGCGCCGAGGAGGACACGCTCGCCTGGGAGGCGCTCTCGCCGGCGCAGCAGCGCGTGCTCCAGGGGGCCGAGGCGCGCTGGGACGGCCTCGACGGGGAGCAGCGGCGTCGCCTGCGGGACGGCGCCGACCGCTGGCTGTCCCTGTCACCCGAGCAGCGCAGCGCCTTCCGGGAGCGCGCACAGCGCTGGCGCGAGCTGCCGCCGGAGCGGCGCGAGCGGCTCCTCGAGCGGCTGGAGACCTTCCGCTCCCTGGATCCGGAGCAGCAGCAGCGGCTGCGGCAGCGCTGGGAGCGGTTCCGCGACCTCGATCCCGCCGCCCAGCAGCGCCTGCGCGAACGGTTCCGGAGCCTCAGCCCGGCCCAGCGCCAGCGGGCCATCGAGCGCCTGCGGCGGCGTCGGCGTCAGCCCTGACCGGCTGCCAG
>JAZBPF010000555.1:0-16168 GCA_036351515.1 Pseudomonadales bacterium
CCCCGCGTCGTGTGCATGTAGACGCAGTCGTCGTCCTGCACCACGAGGTCGCGCCCCTCCACGAGCTCGCAGCCCATCTGCTGGGCGAGGTAGGCGTGCTCGAAGTAGGCGGAGTTGTAGATGCCCGGCGTGAGCACCACGACCTCCGGCTGCCCGGCCCGCGGCGAGAGCGCCGCCAGCGTGTCGAAGAGCTGCGAGCAGTAGTCGTCCACGGGCTGGATCGCGTAGTCCTCGAACAGTTCCGGGAACACGCGCTTCATGACCAGCCGGTTCTCGAGCATGTAGGACACGCCGGAGGGCACGCGCAAGTTGTCCTCGAGGACGTAGACCCGCCCTTCCCCGTCGCGCACGAGGTCCGAGCCGCAGACGTGGGCCCACACCCCGAGGGGCGGATCCACGCCCATGACCTGCGGGCGGAAGTTCGCGGAGTTCTCGAGGAGCGACGCCGGGAAGACCCCGTCGGCGATGCACTGCTGGTCGTGGTAGAGGTCGTCGATGAAGCGGTTCAGGGCGCGCACGCGCTGGATCAGGCCGCGCTCGATCTCGTCCCACTCGCGCCGGCGGATGATCCGCGGGATGAGGTCCAGGGGCCAGCTGCGGTCGATGGAGCCCTCGGCCTCCGTGTAGACCGTGAAGGTGACCCCCATCTCCTTGATGGCGAGCTCGATGGCCGCGCGCCGGTGGGCGATCTCCTCGTCCGTGAAGCGCGTGAGGGTCTGCGCGAGGCGCCCCGCCCCGGGCCGCACCCGCCCGCTCGGCGCCACCATCTCGTCGTAGACGCCCTCGTTCGGATAGCGTTTCCAGTCGATCGGCACGGTGCTACTCCCTTGCGCTTCGGGATCCGGGGTCGAGGGGCGGGCGTGCCGCGCTCACTCGAGGTTCCGTACGTCCACGGAGACGCGCATGTCGTGCGCGCCGCCGCCGTAGATCACACCCTTCAGCGGCGCGACGTCCGCGTAGTCGCGACCCCGGGCGACGACCACGTACTGCTCCGTGGGCATCTGGTCGTTCGTGGGGTCGAACTCCATCCAGCCGACGTCCGGCAGGTAGACGGCGAACCAGGCGTGGCTCGCGTCGGCGCCCACCAGCTTCGGCTGCCCCGGCGGCGGCAGGGTCTCGAGATAGCCCGAGACGTAGCCGGCGGGCAGCTCCAGGGAGCGGAGGACGGCGATGGCGAGGTGCGCGAAGTCCTGGCAGACGCCCCGGCGCTCCTCCCAGACGCGCGCGAGGGGCGTCGAGACGGAGGTCGCCGTGGGGTCGTAGACGAAGTCCCCGTGGATCCGGTGCATGAGGTCCGCCGTCGCCTCCATGACGCTCCGACCCGGGGTGAAGGACTCGAGGCCGTAGGCGCGCAGCGCCGGCGCGGGCGCCGCCAGGGGCGAACCGAGCACGTACTGGTGGAGCGTGCGCAGCTCGGGGTCTCCGGCCGCGCGCACGCGTTCGCGCACCTCCTCCCAGGCGAGGTCCGCGCCGAGGGGCAGCTGCGTCGGCGCCGCCTCCGTGACCACCTCGCTCACGACCGTGACCGTCAGGTGCGCGTGCGGGACCTCGACCCCGAAGTAGGTCACCTGATTGCCGAAGTAGTCCGTGCGCTCGTCGAAGAGCTTCGGCGACGGCTCGATCGTGAACACGCTGCGGCGCCGGACCTGGCGCCCGCCGTCGGCCGGCGTGAGGCGCGCCTCGTTGTGGCAGAGCGTCACCGGCGTGGTGTAGCGGTAGCGCGTCGTGTGGGTGATGCGGTAGCGCACGGATGCCTCACTCGCCGCCGGGCTCGCGCCGGACCGGGTCCCCGACGTCGAGGGACACGGCCACGAGCTGCTGGGTGGGCTCCACGTGCGTGAAGTAGGACTGGTCGAGGGCCTCCGAGGCGCGCTCGAGGCAGCCGTCCACGTCCTCCAGGAAGGACGCGAGGCGCAGGCGCCGGTGCGCGTCGGGCCCCTTGGCGATGCCCGGCGTGGCGAGTTCGCGCGCCTCCGCGAGGCGCACGCGGGTGCTCGCCTCGAGCAGCGCCCGCTGGTCCGCACTCATGCCGCGCTGGCCCGGCTCCCGCGGCAGCGCCGCGACGAGCTGCTCGAGGCCGAGCACCTGGTAGGCCAGGGAGCGCGGGTTCGCCGGATCGAGCAGCAGCACCTGCACCGCGGAGCCGATGTCGAGAGCGGCCCGGTAGCGCCGTCGGTGCGTCATGACCGACTCGTTGGCGGCGAGGAGCCCCTCGAGGAGCGCGTACTCCACGCCGTCCCCGGCCTCCCGGAGCACCGTCGCCTGCAGGAGACCCACGAGGTTCCGGGCGCGCTCGATGCGCCGGCCGATCATGAGGAAGCGCCAGCCGTGCTCCTGGGTGGTGCTCTCCATGGTCAGGCCCGTGAAGCTCATGAGCGCGGCCACGAGCCGGTCGAGGGTCGCCTCGAGCGCGGCCAGCCCCGAGGGCGCGAAGCCCGGGTCGCCGTCGAGGGCCTCGCCGATGTCGTCGACCACGCGCCAGGTGTCCGCGGACCAGCGGTCGCGCACGGCGAGCGCGGCCGCCTCGAAGCGGCGGAAGGTCCAGGCGAGGGAGCCTTCCAGGGAGGCATCCCGGACCGTCTCGAGCAGCGTGGTCTCCACGAAGTCGACGCCCCCGAGGGTCCCCGGGGCGCCCTCCCCGTTCTGACCCGTCGCCAGCACCTTGAGGGCCCGCAGGAGGATGGCCACGGCGCCCGTGTCCGAGGGGTCGCCGTAGTCGCGGGAATCCTGGAAGCGGCGCAGGGCCGTGCGCGCGAGCCGCGTGTGGTACTCGGCGCGCTCCGCGTAGCGGCCCACCCAGTAGAGGCTCTCCGCCGCCCGGCTCGGAAGCGACTCGAGGATCGACTGGCGCGGCTCCGCCACCGCCGTCGGCCAGAGGATCAGGTGCCGCTCCGTGTCCGCGGCGAGCACCCAGGTGTCCTTGCACACCCCCTGGAGGCCCGCGGAGAGCCCCCCGGCGATCTCCCCGGGGGGCGTGACCCGGGTGAAGCCTCCGGGCATGACCACGAAGTCCTCGTCGCTCGCCGAGACGAAGCAGCGGGTGACCGCGCGCCAGGGCGTGAGCTGGCCCTGCACGAGGGCCGGCGTGGTCGCCTCCGCAGCCGGCGCCTGACCGACCCAGGCCTCCGGGTCGGCGCGGAGACGGTCGCGCCACTCCGCGAGCGCGCCGGCGTCCAGACTGCCGCCCCAGACCGACCCGCCCGCGCGGTCGATGCGCTTGATGACGAGTTCGTGGAGGTGCGCGAGCACGTGGGAGAGTCCCTCGGAGCTCCCGCACCACCAGGTCGGTGCCGAGTCGAGCTGGAGCTCCTCGCCGAGGAACTGCCGGCAGATGCGCGGCAGGAAGGGCAGCAGCCCGGGATTCTCGAGCACGCCGGCGCCGATGGGGTTGACCATGGCCACCTCGCCGCGACGCATGGTCTGCAGCAGTCCGGGAATGCCCACCTGGGAGGCGGGATCGAGTTCCAGGGGATCGCAGAGCCGGTCGGCGACCCGGCGCACGACCCCGTCCACCAGCTTCAGCCCCTCGATGGTCCGCAGCCAGAGGCGGCCGTCGCGGACCGTCAGGTCCGGCCCCTCCACGAGCGGGAACCCGAGGTAGCTCGCGAGGTAGGCGTGGTCGAAGTAGCTCGGATCGTCCACGCCGCCGGCGAGCACGACGATGCGCGGGTCGAGCTTCTGGTGCGGCGCCCGGGCGGCGAGATGGTCCCGGAGCAGGCGGAAGAAGCGCGCGAGGCGGTGCACGTGGGTGGTGCGGATCAGGTTCGGGAGGATCCGCGAGCTCGCGATGCGCGTCTCCAGCGCCAGGCCGGCGCCCGCCGGTGCCTGCGTGCGGTCGCTCACCACGCGGAAGCGGCCCTCCCGGTCCCGCACCACGTCGGCGGCGTAGAGCGTCAGCGCGTGCCCCTCGGCGAGCAGCGCCCCGTCCGCCGGCAGCAGGAAGCCCGCGTGCCGGAAGATCAGCGACGGCGGCACCATGCCCCCGCGCAGGAGGTGCCTAGGCCCGTAGAGGTCCTTGAGGATGGCGTCGAGGAGCCGGGCCCGCTGGTCGAGGCCGCTCTCGATGCGCGCCCAGTCGTCCGCCGGGACCAGGTAGGGCACCGGGTCGAGCTCGAAGGGGCGCTCGCCGGGGCTCCCGTCGCTGGTGACGCTGTAGCTGACGCCGTTCTCCCGGAACAGGCGCCGCGCCTCCTGGCGGCGCGCCTCCAGGTCGTGGCCCCCGAGCTGCTGGAAGGCACCGAGCAGGCGCTTCCAGTGGGCGCGGAGCGGCCCGTCCGCCGCCCCGGCCGGGGTGCAGAGCTCGTCGAAGGGCCCCATGGTCTCCGCGTAGCTCGCGGCCACGAGCGCGCCGCTCGGCGCGGACGCCTGCTGGCTCATGCTGCGTTCCCCTCGCGCTCGTTCCCCGGAGCCGTCGGCGACGACCCCGCGGATGTCCGCGCACGGCCGCGTCCGGCGACGCGGCTCCCCCCGACGGCTGCCGCCGGCCCCCGGCGACTCATCCCCGCCGCAGGTCCAGCGTCAGCGGGTAGTCGGGATTGATCTCCGTGGGCGGCGCCTCCATGGGCCCGCGGGTCGATCCCTCGGGCATGAAGCGTCCCCGCGACGGCGGGCCCGGCCGCGCCTCGATGGGCCCCGGCGTGTGGCCGAAGTCCCGGAAGCGCGACACGCGCCGGGCCTCCGCCTCGTAGGCGTTCACCGGGAAGGTGTCGTAGCTCCGTCCCCCGGGATGCACCACGTGGTAGGTGCAGCCACCCACGGCGCGGCCGTTCCAGGTGTCCACCACGTCGAACACCAGCGGCGAGTTCACGCCCAGGGTCGGGTGCAGCGCCGACGGCGGCGACCAGGCGCGATAGCGCACGCCGGCGACCGCCTCCCCCTTCACCCCCGTCCCGCGCAGGGGCACCCGGCGCCCGTTGCAGGCGATCACGTAGCGGCCCTCCGTGAGCCCCGTCACCTTCACCTGCAGGCGCTCCACGGAGGAGTCCACGTAGCGGGCCGTGCCTCCGCCGGCCATCTCCTCCCCGAGCACGTGCCAGGGTTCGATGGCTCCGCGGAGCTCGAGCTTCAGCTCCTCCACGTGCACGCTGCCGTAGTGGGGGAAGCGGAACTCGAAGAAGGGCGCGAGCCACTCGAGCTCGAAGGCGAAGCCCGCCTCGTGGAGGTCCACGCACACGTCGCGGACGTCCGCCCAGACGTAGTGCGGAAGCATGAAGCGATCATGCAGCGCCGTGCCCCAGTGCACCAGCGGCCGGCGCAGGGGACGTTTCCAGAAGGCGGCCACGAGCGCCCGCAGGAGCAGCAGCTGCACGAGGCTCATGCGCGCGTGCGGCGGCATCTCGAAGGCCCGCAGCTCGAGCAGCCCGAGCCGGCCCGTGGGCGAATCCGGGGAATAGAGCTTGTCGATGCAGAACTCGCTGCGGTGCGTGTTGCCGGTCATGTCCGTGAGCAGGTGCCGCAGCACGCGGTCGACCAGCCAGGGGGCGGACGCGTCCCCGTCCGGCAGCTGCGAGAGCGCGATCTCGAGTTCGTAGAGCCGGTCGTCGCGGGCCTCGTCGACGCGGGGCGCCTGGCTCGTGGGGCCGATGAAGAGCCCCGAGAACAGGTAGGACAGGGCCGGATGGTTCTGCCAGTAGGTGATCAGGCTGCGCAGGAGCGCGGGACGCCGCAGGAGCGGCGAGTCCGCGGGGGTGGGCCCTCCGAGGGTCACGTGGTTGCCGCCCCCGGTGCCCGTGTGGCGCCCGTCGAGCATGAACTTCTCCGTGCCGAGGCGGCACTGCCGGGCCAGCTCGTAGAGCGTCTCCGTCTGCGCGACGAGGTCCCGGAAGCTCCCCACGGGATGGACGTTGACCTCGATGACCCCAGGATCCGGCGTCACGGCGAACTTGCGCAGGCGCGGATCCCGCGGCGGGTCGTAGCCTTCGAGGACCACGGGCACGCCCTGTTCCCCGGCGATCGCCTCCACCGCGGCGACGAGCTCGAGCCAGGCCTCGAGGGTCGTCAGCGGCGGCAGGAACACGTGGAGCACGCCGTCCCGGGCCTCCACGGCGAGGGCCGTGTGCACCACGCGGCCGTCCTGCACGACGCCACCGGCGAGGCGGGGACGAGGCGGCGCCCCGCTGCCCGGCGCGCCGCCGGGACCCGCCGGAGCCAGGGGCGCGCGCGGGGCGAGGGGATCGGGGCCCTGCTCGGGCACGGGCCGGGCGTCCGGGTCCTCCCAGGGGAGCGCGTCCAGGGGCAGGCGCAGCCCGAGGGGCGAGTCGCCGGGCAGCAGCACGAGCTGCTCGCGCCGCAGGGGCCAGGGACTCGTCTGCCAGCGACCGGCGAGCGCGGAGTGCTCGAGCGGGAGCACGTAGCCCGCCGGCGCGCCGAGGTCGGCGTCCAGACGGCGGGCGAGCGCGCGCCGCGCGGCCGGAGCCTTCAGGTCGAAGGCGGTGAGGTCGACGTTCCCCGGCGTCCCCTGTTCGAGCCAGAGATGGTAGAGCGTGTCCTCGAAGGCCGGCAGGAGCGCCTCCGCGGGCAGCGACAGGGTGGCCACCAGGGCCCGGGCGAAGCGCTCCGCCACCGCGCGGTCGTGGCCGAGGTCCACCTCCGGCGCCGCGAGGAGCGCCGGGTCCTCCCAGACGGGCACGCCGTCCGGACGCCAGTAGCAGGCCTTCTGCCAGCGCGGCAGGGCCTCGCCCGGATACCACTTGCCCTGGCCGTAGTGGAGCACGCCCCCGGGGGCGAAGGCCTCGCGCATGGACCGCGTGAGGCGCTCGGCGAGGCGACGCTTCTCCGCGCCGTCCGCCGCCGTGTTCCACTGCGGCGACTCCATGTCGTCCACGGAGACGAAGGTGGGCTCGCCGCCCATGGTCAGGCGCACGTCGCCGCGGGTCAGCTCCGCGTCGACGGCGTCTCCGAGGCGGAGCACGTCCTGCCACTGCACCTCCGTGTAGGGCTTCGTGACCCGCGGATCCTCGTGCAGGCGCTGCACGGAATTCGCGAAGGTGAAGTCCACCTCGCAGGGCTCGACGGCCCCCGTGACCGGCGCCGCGCTCGCGGGTTCCGGCGTGCAGGCGAGGGGGATGTGCCCCTCGCCGGCGAAGAGCCCGGAGGTCGGATCGAGCCCGATCCAGCCCGCGCCGGGCACGTACACCTCGGCCCAGGCATGGAGGTCCGTGAAGTCCGCGGACGGCCCGGAAGGACCGTCGAGCGCCGGCACGTCGGGGGTGAGCTGCACGAGGTAGCCGGAGACGAAGCGCGCGGCGAGCCCGAGGTGGCGGAGGATCTGCACGAGCAGCCAGCCCGAGTCCCGACAGGAACCGAGGGCCCGCGCGAGCGTCTCCTCGCAGCTCTGGACGCCGGCTTCCATGCGGATCGTGTACTCGATCTCCGCGGCGAGGCGCTGGTTCAGCTCGACCAGGAAGTCGACGGTGCGCTTGCGACGCCGGTCCACCCGGTCGATCCAGGCGCGCAGGCGCGGGCCCGTCTCCGAGACCTCGAGATAGGGAGCGAGCTCCCGGCGGCTGCGCTCGTCGTAGACGAAGGGCCAGTGCTCCGCTCCCTCCTCCAGGAAGAAGTCGAAGGGGTTGACGACCGTGAGGTCGGCGACGAGGTCCACCTCGAAGGACAGACTCGTCGAGCGCTCCGGGAACACGAGGCGGGCGAGGTAGTTGCCGAAGGGGTCCTGCTGCCAGTTCAGGAAGTGCGTCTCCGGCGTCACCCGCAGCGAGTAGGCGAGCACCGGCGTGCGCGAGTGCACCGCGGGACGGAGCCGGAGCACGTGCGGATGGATCTGGATCGGCCGGTCGAAGCGGTAGGTCGTGACGTGATGGAGTGCGACGTGGATGGCCAAGCGGGACTCCGACAGGCGGACGGCGCGCGGCGGCGCGGGCCCGGCGACGGGCCGGGGCACCGGATCGATTCTCGGGCATCGCCCGGAGCGGCGCAAAGGCCCGGCCGTCATGGGTTCGTGATCGCCCCGCTCCTATACTCGCGCCCTCGAACCGTTTCCGGGAGCCCCCCATGCCCTTCACGCGACGCGACCTCCTCCGTTCCGGCGCCGCCGGCCTCCTGCTGCCCGTGGCCGGTGCCTGCGCCGGGCGGGCGCCGGCGCCCGCCGAGCCCCGGGACGCCACCGGCCGGCGCACCTTCGTCCACGGCGTCGCCTCCGGGGACCCGGACGCGCGCAGCGTCGTGCTCTGGACCCGGGCGACGCCGGCGGGCGGTGCCGGACCGGTGCCCGGACCGGTGGAGGTGCGCTGGGCCCTGTACGCCGATCCGGCGCTGAAGCGCCGCCTCGTCGGCGGCAGCGTCACCACGGGCCCCTGGCGGGACTGGACCGTGAAGGTGCTCGCCGAGGGCCTCGAGCCCGGACGCAGCTACTACTACGCCTTCGAAGCCGCGGGGGAGCGCTCCCCCGTGGGCCGCACCCGCACGCTGCCGCCGCCGGGCACGGAGCGCGTGCGCATCGCCTTCACCTCCTGTTCCAACTGGTGCTTCGGCTTCTTCAACGCCTACGGCGCCATGGCCGCCCGCAACGACCTCGACCTCGTGCTGCACCTCGGCGACTACCTCTACGAGTACGGCAACGGCACCTACGGCGACGGGGCACGCCTGGGCCGCCTCCACGCGCCGGACGCGGAGATCGTCTCCCTCGCCGACTACCGCACCCGCTACGCCCAGTACCGTACGGATCCGGACCTGCAGGAGCTGCACCGGCAGCATCCCGTGGTCGCGGTCTGGGACGATCACGAATCCGCCAACAACAGCTGGCGGGACGGCGCCGAGAACCACACGGCGGAGACGGAGGGCCCCTGGCCCGCGCGCAAGGCCGCGGCGGCGCAGGCCTGGCACGAGTGGCTGCCCGTCCGCGAGGGGCTCGGCGCCCGCGAGCCGCGCATCTGGCGCAGCTTCGCCCTCGGCGGGCAGGTGGACCTGATGATGCTCGACACGCGCCTCTACGGCCGTGACCGGGAAGCGGACGCACCCACGAACCGCGCGGTCATCGACGATCCCTCGCGCACGCTGCTCGGCCCGGCGCAGGAGGGCTGGCTGCTCGACGAGCTGCTCCGCTCGAAGGAGGCCGGCACGCACTGGCGGCTCCTCGGCCAGCAGGTGATGTTCGGCCAGCTCGGGGGCTTCGGCGAGCAGCCGATCTTCAACACGGACCAGTGGGACGGCTACCCGCACGCCCGGGCCCGGATCCTCGACCACCTCGCCGGCCACGGCATCGACGACGTGGCCGTGCTCACGGGGGACATCCATTCCTCCTGGGCCATGGACGTGGCCCCCGCCCCCTTCGACGGCGGCGCCTACGACCCGGCCACGGGGCGCGGCGCCCTCGCCGTGGAGTTCGTCACGCCCTCGGTCACCTCCCCCTTCCTCACGGATCGGGAGCAGGCGACGGCGCGGGCGGAGCAGGCGCTCGCCACGCACCCGCACCTGCGCTTCGTGGACCTCTTCCACAAGGGCTACGTGGTCCTCGACGCGGACGCCGAGCGCCTCCAGGCGGACTACTTCCACGTGGAGACCCTCGAGCGTCGGGATCCGGCCCAGCGCCTGGCGGCCTCCTTCGCGACCGCGCGCGGGACGAATCACCTGGTCGCCGTCGCCGGCCCCGCTGCCGAGGGTGATGCCCGGGAACCCGCACCGGCGGGGTGAGGAGGCGGCGCGCCGGCTTCTCCGGCGCGCTCGGCCGCAGTAGGCTCGACCCGGAGCCACCCGGGGCCCGCGCATGAACGACTCCGATCCGGGCGCCGTGCTGGCGCCCGTCCCGCCCGCCACCGCCGACGCGGCCGCGGAGCCCGACCTGCTCCGACTGCGTCGCGTCGCCATCGACACCTACCGCGAGAACGTCGCCTACCTCCATCGCGAGTGCGCGGTGTACCGCGCCGAGGGCTTCCAGGCGCTCGCGAAGGTGGAGGTCGAGGGCGCCACGGAGGACGACGGCGAGCGCATCGTCGCCGTGGTCAACGTCGTCGACGACGAGCGCATCGTGGCGCCGGGGGAGCTCGGCCTCTCCGAGGAGGCCCTCGGCAGCCTCGGGCTGACGCCCGGGACCCCCGTGCGCGTGCGCCACGCGGCGCCGCCGGCGTCCATGGAGGCCGTACGGCGGAAGATCGACGGCGAGCGCCTCGATGCGGACGACTTCCTGGCCATCGCCCGGGACATCGCCCAGCGCCGCTACGCGAAGATGGAACTCGCGGCTTTCCTGGTGGCTTCCGGGCAGACCGGTCTCGATCGCGAGGAGGTGCTGAGCCTGACGCGCGCCATGGTGGCCCAGGGGGAGCGGCTGCGCTGGCCCGGGACCCCGGTCGTCGACAAGCACTGCATCGGCGGCATTCCCGGCAACCGCACCTCCATGCTCGTGGTGCCCATCGTCGCGGCGCACGGAATGATGATCCCCAAGACCTCCAGTCGCGCCATCACGTCCCCGTCGGGCACGGCCGACACCATGGAGGTGCTCGCGTCGGTCGAGCTGCCGCCGGACCGGCTCCGGAAGCTCGTCTCCGAGGAGCGCGGCGCGCTCATCTGGGGCGGGACCGCGAACCTCGCCCCGGTCGACGACATCCTGATCTCCGTGGAGCGGCCCCTGGGCCTCGACTATCCCGGGCAGATGGTGGCCTCGATCCTGTCGAAGAAGATCGCCGCCGGCTCGACGCACCTGCTCGTCGACATCCCGGTCGGGCCGAGCGCGAAGGTCCGGCGCATGCGCGACGCCCTCGCCCTGCGCAAGCTCTTCGAGTTCGTCGCCGACCGCCTCGGCCTGTTCGTGGAGGTGGTCGTCACCGACGGGCGACAACCGGTGGGGCGCGGCATCGGCCCGGTGCTCGAGGCGCGGGACGTCATGCAGGTGCTCCGGGGCGAACCGGGCGCGCCCCAGGACCTGCGCCAGAAGGCCCTGCGCATCGCCGGCCGGGTCCTCGAGTTCGACCCGGATCTCCGCGGCGGAGACGGCTTCGACGTCGCCCGGGACATCCTCGACTCCGGCCGTGCGCTCGCGAAGATGGAGGCGATCATCGACGCGCAGGGGCGACGAGCGACGCCGCCGGAACCGGGCCCCCTCGTGCAGGAGGTGTGCGCGGATCGCGCCGGGACCGTGATCGCCATCGACAACTACCGCATGGCGCGGATCGCGCGCATGGCCGGCGCGCCCATGGACGCCGGTGCCGGCGTGGACCTCCTGAAGAAGCTCGGCGACCCGGTCGAACCCGGGGAGGCGCTCTACCGCGTGCACGCACACTTCCCGGCCGACTTCCGCTTCGCCCTGAACCTCGTGCGCGAGGATCCCGGCTACCGCATCGGCGACGCGGCCGAGGTCCCCCGCGTGATCGCGGAGTTCTGATGCTGCTCGCCTTCCCGGACTCCCTCGCCCAGGCGCGCGCCGTGGGCGAACGGCTGGGGCGCGAGGTCGCGGCCGTCGCCGTGCACCGTTTCCCGGACGGGGAGAGCCGGCTGCGCCTGCCGCCGCGGCTCCCGGAGCGGGTGGCGATCGTGCGCAGCCTCGACGATCCGAACGGAAAGCTCGTCGAACTGCTCCTCGCGGCGGAGACCGCGCGCACCCTCGGCGCCCGGGATCTCGTGCTGGTGGCGCCCTACCTCTGCTACCTCCGGCAGGACATGGCCTTCGTGCCGGGCGAAGCCGTCAGCCAGCAGGTGATCGGGCGGTTCCTCGCGGGTCTCTTCGACGCCGTCGTGACCGTGGACCCGCATCTGCACCGGGTGCATGCGCTCGCCGAGGCGGTTCCGGCCCGACGCGCGATCGCCCTGTCCGCAGCGCCGGCCATGGGCGCCTTCCTCGCCGGACGGAAGGACCGACCGCTGCTCCTGGCTCCGGACCGGGAGGCGGAGCAGTGGGTCGCACGGGTCGCGGCCGGGGCGGGCCTGGAGCACGGCGTCGCGGACAAGCTGCGCCGCGGCGACCGGCGGGTGGAGGTCTCGCTCCCGGACCGGGACTACGCCGGCGCGCAGGTCGTCCTCGTGGACGACGTGGCGAGCACGGGGCACACCCTGGCCGAGGCGACCCGGGCCCTGCGCGGCGCCGGCGCGTACCGCGTCGACGTGCTCGTGACCCACGCCCTGCTCGTCGACGACGCGCGCACGCTCCTCGCGGACGCCGGGGTGACGGAGCTCTGGAGCTCGGACTCGATCCCGGATGCGAGCAACGCCTTTCCCCTCGCGGACCTCCTCGCCGACGCGCTGCGCGAGGACGACGCGGCCGCGGGGCGATGCACGTAGACTGAGCCCCACACGGGCGGAGGAGTACGGACATGACCACGAGGCGGGACTTTCTCGGATCCCTCGGCGCGGGCGCCCTGCTCGCGGCGGCTCCGGCGCGGGCGGAGACCACGGCGCCGGCACCGGTGGCGCCGGGCGTCCCCCGAGCGCCCGCGGAGGTGCGGGCGCTCTTCGACTTCCCCGAATCCCGCGTGCCCATGAACGCGGCGAACCTCTGCCCCTCGCCCCGGACCGTGGCGGAGGCCGTGACCCGCTGGACGCAGCTCATCGACCTCGACTGCTCCTTCCAGAACCGGGCCCGCTTCGGCGAGCTGCTGGAGACCTCCCGGGCCGCCGCGGCCGCGCAGCTCGGCGTCCCGGCGGACGAGGTCGCGCTGGTGCGCAACACGAGCGAGGCGAACAACGTCGTCAACGCGGGCCTCGAGCTCGGCCCCGGCGACGAGGTCGTGCTCTGGGACCAGAACCATCCGACGAACGCCGTCGCCTGGGACGTACGCGCCGCCCGCCACGGCTTCCGCGTGGTGCGCGTCTCGGTGCCCGCGGAGCCGGCGGACGCGGACGCGCTCCTCGCGCCCTTCCTCGCCGCCCTGACTCCGCGCACGCGCGTGCTCTCGGTCACCCACGTCTCCAACGTGAGCGGCATCAAGCTGCCGATCCACCGCCTCGGCGCCGCCCTCGCGGACCGCGCCGTGCACTTCCACGTGGACGGGGCCCAGAGCTGGGGCGCCGTGGCGATGGATCTCCCCTCCGTCGGCTGCCACTCCTTCTCCGGGAGTGCGCACAAGTGGTTCATGGGACCGAAGGAGGTGGGCCTGCTGTGGGTCCGCGGCGACGTCATCGAACGGATCTGGCCGAGCGTCGTGGCCCCCGGCTGGGGCGACGACGCCGATCCCGATCCCGTGGGCGCGCGCAAGTTCGAGTCCCTCGGCCAGCGCGACGACGCCGCGCTCGCCGCCCTCGCGGAGGCCGCCGCCCTGCACGAGGCGATCGGCCCCGCCGCGGTCGAGGCGCACATGGTCGCCCTCGCGCAGCGCCTGAAGGAGGGCCTCGTGGAACTCGGCGTGCCCCTCGTCACGCCGCTGGATCCGTCCCTGAGCGGCGGCGTGTGCATCGCCCGCGTGCCGGGCCCCGGGCGCCGCGAGCTCTTCGACCGGCTCTACCGGGAGCACGGCATCATCGGCGCGCCCACGGGCGGCCTGCGCCTGTCGCCGCATCTCTACAACACGCCGGAGCACGTGGACCGGGCCCTCGCGGGAGTGCGCGCGCTGCGCCCGCTCCTCGCCTGAGCGGTCGTGGAGACGGTTCCCGCGCGCGAGCTGGCCCGCGTCGCCGTGGCGGCCGCGGGCCTCGACCGGGTCCGGCCCTTCGGCAGCGGCTCCGGCGCCGTGCGCCGCACCGTGGAACATCTCGGCTACGTGCAGATCGACACGATCTCCGTGGTCACCCGGGCCCACGCCCACGTGCTCGCCACGCGGAGTCCGGACTTCCGGGAGCGGACCCTCGACCGCCTCCTCGCCCGACGCGAGCTCTTCGAGTACTGGGCGCACGCGGCCGCCTACCTGCCCATGCGCGACTTCCGCTTCGCCCTGCCGCGCATGCGCCACCTCGCCGCGGGCGGACGGCACTGGGCGAACGCCGATCCGCGGACGAAGCGCGAGGTGCTCGCCCGGATCCGCGCCGAGGGACCCTTGCGCGCCCGGGACTTCGCCGCGCCGGCGGGGCACCGTGGGGGCTGGTGGTCCTGGAAGCCGGCGAAGGCGGCCCTCGAGCGCCTGTTCCACGAGGGCGCCCTCCTCGTCGCCGGCCGGGACGGCTTCGAGAAGCGCTTCGACCTGGCCGAGCGCGTCCTCCCGCCGGAGGTGGACCTGCGCGTGCCGACGGTCGAGGAGCAGGCGGCGCAGCGCGTCGAGGAGACCCGCCGCAGCCTCGGCGTCTTCCGCCCGGCCCAGGTGACCTGGCTGCGTCGCGATCCGGCCCTGCGCGCGGCCGTGCGCGACGCGCTCGACGCCGCCGTGGAGGACGGCCGCCTGCGTCGGGTCTGCCCGGCCGGGTCACCCTCCGCCACGCCGTGGTACGCGGACGCCGCCCGGCTCGAGGCGGGCGTGCGCATCGCCCGCCGAGCGCGCCTGCTCTCCCCCTTCGACAACCTGGTGATCCATCGCGACCGGCTCGCGGAGCTCTTCGCCTTCGACTACCAGCTCGAGTGCTACCTGCCGGCGCCCCGCCGCCGCCACGGCTACTTCACGCTGCCGCTGCTCCTCGGGGACCGCTTCGTCGCGCGCGCCGACTGCCGCGCCGATCGGGCGCGGGGGCGCCTCGAGATCCGCAATCTCGTGCTGGAACCGGACGCCACGCCCGATCCGGCGACGCTCCGGCCCGCGTTCGAGGAGCTGGCCCGGCGGGAGGGGTGTGCGGCGATCTCGGTGGGGCGACTGGGAGGGGTGGACGGAGGGCAGGCTCGGGCGCTGCGGAGTGTGCTGACGGGGGGAGTCGAGTGATCGAGCGACGCTAGTCGCAGCTGAAGCTCGCTCCCACAAGGGGTGTCGACACCCCCTGTGGGAGCCGACTTCAGTCGCGACAACAGCGCTCGGCCACACTGTCTCTGCGGCCCGCGTTCGAGGAGCTGACCCGGCGGGAGGGATGCGTGGCGATCTCGGTGGGGCGACTGGGAAGGGTGGACGGAGGGCAGGCTCCGGCGCTGCGGAGTGTGCTGGCGGGGGGAGTCGAGTGATCGAGCGACGCTTCTCGCAGCTGAAGCTCGCTCCCACAAGGGGTGTCGACACCCCCTGTGGGAGCCGACTTCAGTCGCGACCGCAGCGCTCGGCCCCGCTGTCGCCCGGTACGCCGGAGCGGCTGAAGCTGGACGCCGACCCACCACCGCGGGACCATCCCCGTCACCACGGGAAGGGAGCCCACCATGAGCCTCGTCGACGGCCTTACCCTCATCGACGCCGACGGCCTCGCCGCGATCCTCGGCGAGCCGGACGTGCGCGTCTTCGACTGCACCGTGCACCTGCGCCCGGACCCGCCGCGCACCTATCGCGTGGAGAGCGGCCGGGAGGACTGGCGCGCGGCGCACGTTCCCGGCGCGGGCTTCCTCGATCTGCCCGGCGACCTCTCCGACCCCGACGCGGCCGTCCCCTTCACCATGCCCGCCCCGGAGACGCTCGCCGCCGCCCTCGGCGCGGCCGGAGTCGTGGACGGGGCCCGTATCGTCCTCTACTCCACGAGCCATCCCATGTGGGCGACGCGCCTGTGGTGGATGCTCCGCTCCATCGGCGTGGACGCGGCGGTGCTCGACGGCGGCCTCGCCGCCTGGATCGAGGCGGGCCAGCCCACGGAAGCCGGCGAGGCGACGCTCCCGCCGGGGACCCTGACGGCCCGGCCGCGCGCGGGGCTCTGGGCGGACCGGGACCGGGTCCTCGCCCACGTCGGCGATGCCGGCGTGTGCACCGTCAACGCCCTCTCCCCCTCCGTGTACCGCGGCGACGGCGGCACGAACTACGGTCGCCCGGGCCACATCACGGGCTCCGTGAACGTCCCCTACGCGGCGCTCTTCGAAGGCGACGCGCACCGCTTCGCCGACGCCGACGCGATCCGCGCAGCCTTCGAGGCCGTCGGCGCCTTCGACCGCCCGGTGATCTGCTACTGCGGCGGCGGCATCTCCGCCACCTGCGACGCCTTCGCCCTCGTGCGCCTCGGCCACGGGGACGTGGCCGTCTACGACGGCTCCATGAACGAGTGGGTCCGGGATCCGTCCCTGCCCATGACCGTGGGTGCGGAGCCCGGCTGAAGCGTCCGGGCTCGACCCTCCTCAGGCCAGCAGCAGGGCGCCCACCACGAGCACCGGCGCCACCACCAGCGTGCGCAGCAGGAAGGTGAGCAGCAGGTCGAGCACGGTCACGGGCAGCGGCGAGCGCAGCATGAGCATCCCGTACTCGGAGAAGTA
>JAZBPF010000556.1:0-5266 GCA_036351515.1 Pseudomonadales bacterium
ACCGCGCCGCGGAGCGCGGCACCACGGTGCAGGACTTCGTCGCCGACGGCGACGACCACGTGGAGACCGCCGCCGGCCGGCGCCACGTCATCGGCTGGCTGCAGGACTTCCTGTTCACGCCGGCCCGCAGCCGCGGGCCGGTCTCCGTGCTCTCCGGCGGCGAGCGCGCCCGGCTACAGCTCGCGCGCCTGTTCGCGAAGCCGAGCAACCTGCTCGTGATGGACGAGCCCACGAACGACCTGGACGTGGAGACGCTGGAGCTCCTCGAGGAGCGGCTGCTCGAGTACACGGGCACCGTGCTCCTCGTGAGCCACGACCGCGAGTTCCTCGACCGCGTGGTGACCTCGACGCTGGTGCTCGAGGGAGAGGGGCGCGTCGGCGAGTACGTCGGGGGCTACACGGACTGGCTGCGCCAGCGGCCGGCGCCGAGGGCGGCAAGCCCGTCCGCCTCCGACGAGGCAACGCGCCCTTCGCCCGCGCCGGTTCCGGTGAAACCGCGGCAGAAGAAGCTCGGCTACAAGGAGCAGCGCGAGCTGGAGGCGCTGCCCGCGCGCATCGAGGCGCTCGAGCAGGAAATCGCAGGGCTGCAGGAGAAGCTCGCGGATCCGGCCCTCTACCGGGAGGGTCCGGAGGCCGCGCAGAGGCTCCGCGAGGCCCTCGCGACGTCGGAGGCCGCGCTGGAGCAGGCCTTCGAGCGCTGGGAGGCGCTCGAGGGCGACTGACGCGCGAGTCCATCGCCGCGCCGACGCGCGGCACGGCGCGGACTCCTCAGCCGCGGACCAGCCCGAAGCAGACGCCGACCGGATCGCGCACCACGGCGGAGAGCACGGCGCCGGCCGATCCCTGTGTCACGCCGAGGACTTCGCCGCCGCCCTGTCGCACACGACGAAGGCTCTCTTCGAGGTCACCCACGGGCAGCGAGATCCGCCAGACCGGCGGCAGGCCCCGGTTCGCGCCCCGCGCGTGCACGAGGTTCGCTGCAGGGCGCCCCTCGGCTCCGAGCAGCACGTAATCCGTGTAGGCGCCGCCTTCGTCCTCCATCTCGAAAGGCCGCAGGGACCAGCCGGTCACGTCGCGATAGAACTCCCCGATCGGGGCAGCCTCCTCGACCGCGAGATCGAGCCGCGCGATGCGTCCGGAACCTTCCGCAGAGTCCTCGGCGTTGCCGTCGCCGGAGGTCAGTGCGTCCGCCGGAATCACCGGGATCAGCCCGAACGCCGCGCCCTGCGGGTCGAGGAGCACCGCCCACTGACTCGCACCGGCATCGTCCCGGCCGTGGAGCAGCTCCTCGCCCCCGAGCGCGAGCGCCCGCGCAACGCTCGCGCCGACATCCGCCACCTGCAGATGCGGCATCCACTGGAGCGGCAGGTGTTCGTGCTCGGGGCTCCGCGCGCCGAGGCCGACGATCGGCATGCCCCGGTCGTTCAGCAGATCCTCCTGCCAGAGCGGCGAGGTTCCGGTCGCGAGGACGCTCGCATAGAACGCCTGCTCACGATCGTGTTCCGGAACGGCGATGTCGGCGCTCACGACCCCGCCGACCCCCGCGAAGAAGGGCGTGCTCATGTCGAGTCTCCTGTTCGACGGTCCTGGTGCGAAGCGAGGGGGCGGTGCTCGCCGTTCGGGCCCGGCGTGATGTGCAGCAGCCTGGTCTCCTCGAGAAGCGTGACCTTGTGCCACTCCCCCTTCGGGACGATGCAGGTGTCGCCGGGCCCCAGCAAGAGATCCTCTCCCGGCGCGGAGTCACAGGACACGCGGATCCTCCCGGAGATGACGTGCAGGATCTCGTCCCCGTCCGGATGCATCTCCCCGTCGTGGGGCGCGTCCTCCGTCAGGGTCAGGATCCCCAGGGTCATCCCGTCGATCCGTTCCGGAGGGCCGGGTTCGCGTCGACGCGACGCGATCGAGAGATCGCGATGGATGTCGAGGGAGCATTCGGACGCATCGACCGCGATGAGCCTGGGCATCGCCGTCTCCTCCACCGTAGGCGCCTGGCTCGAGATCGACGGGCTGCAGCGTGCGCAGGATGGCGAGCCTCCCCCCTGGCAGGACACGAGGATACGCGAGCAGCACGGTTCGCTGCCCTCGAAGTTCCGGGGCTCGATCGCGGCGCTGCCGGCAGCGATGGAGGCGGGCAAGCCATGCGGGTTCACGCTGCGGTTCGTCCACGGAGGAACCGACCTCAGACGGCGACGGTGCGTGCCGCTACGGGCGCAACGGGTCGAGCTTCGTGTGAGAACCGGTTCGCACCGGCGTGACGCGCTTCAGCGAAGCGTCCGGATACCGGTCGCGCCGGAACGGACTGATTCAGAAGTCTGTCGTTGGTCTCCCGACGCCCGGGCACGGCAGCGCGTCGTTCCCGGGACGGCTCGGGCCATCCGGAACGCCGCCCACCTCCCGCGGGTGGCTTCCTGGCAATCCGCGCCAGGTTACCGGTCGATCGAGCGGATTCGGCAGCTGTCCGATTCCTGCACGAAGACGGAGTCCCGAGACGTGGCACAGAGCTCGGCGAGAGCCGCGAGAGCGAAACAGCAAGGTCCGGCGCAGCGGCAAGACCTGCCGGAAGCAAGAACGCCAGGCAGCTGGTGGAAGAGCCGCTGCAGTGCGCTCGCTTCGAACCGCCGTCAGGCACCACGCCTGCTCCGACTCGAGTACAGGAATGCGGACCAGAGCACGACGAATACCAGGTCACCGGAAATCGCGGCGGCAGTGACAACGGACAACTCGCCGGCCATGAACAGGGAGATCGAGATCAGCACCGCGAGAAGCTTTCCGCAAACTCCCAGGCACAGGAGGGGGCGATCGATCCCGGGCTGAAGTGCCAGCCATCCGTACGCGACACCGAACAGGCCGACCATCGCACCACTGAGCATTCCGTAGAACGGGTGGGTCTCCGGTAGCTCCAGGAGGGAGCCGAGCGAGCTGGACGGGAACGCGATCGCCGTCGCTACGATCAAGTTCGCCGGCGCGGAAATCCAGAGAGAGATCCGGACCGCGCTCGAGAGTGTCACGAGATCACCGAACTGCCGCCCAACGCCAAGCCTGAGCGGCGGTGGCAGCGCGAAGCGCAGCGACTGCGCGGCGCCCGAAGGGCGCGAACTCAGTGCGCTTGTTAGCTTGGCCGCGCATAGTACTTGTCGAACTCGCGCAGAATGTTTGGGTTGTAGAAGCGCTTCGGGACGCCGGTAGTCGATCGCGGATCGAGATACCGCGTACGGCAATAGCGCTCGTCCTCTTCCAACGGACGTCGAATCTCGTGGTAGGCGGCGTTCTGCTTGAAGTCGGTATAGCGCTTCTTCAACTGTGCGGTAAGCGTCCTGTAGTCCCAAGGATAGCGATCGCGAAGATCCTCTTCCGTCAGCGTGACCCGCGTCGCGCTCGGATCATTGGTAACGACCACTGGGACTGCGTCCTCGGCGCGAGATCGACTGAACTTGAGGTCCATCCTCAGCGCAACATCGTAGCCCGCAGATTCCTCGGCGACGCCCTCAAGAATTCTGCCGCGCAAGAACTCTGTAACCCGCTTCTCATTCGCGCCTACCTGCGCCGCTGAGGCCTCGCCACCCTCAACAAAGCCAATCGGCATGAGCAAGAAGTTTTCCTCCGAAATGTCCGTTGCGAACCACTCGCGAGTCGCAGCAATGTAGTTTCGCAGGCAAGCGGTCCCGAGTTCCCTGACAACCTTGCAGAGGTCTGAGCTCTTGTTGGAAAGGTGAATCGCGTTGTCTCGGACCTCGCACAGCAGCTCAAGGTTCTCTCGCACCGCCCCAGGCACTGCCGCAGCGTACTCGTTATTGAGTAGGTCAAGCGCCTTGAACAGCCCCACTGACAGATGGTTGCCCGACCGATTCCTCTTCCGATATCGCTTTTCAGACTTCGTGCCGTCCGCGAGCGTGCGGCGTTCGTATTCAAGTATGGACGCTATGCGATTCTTGGAGAGCTGCAGGATTCGGGCTTTGAGCAACAGCTCCCATGCATTGACTGCGAGGATCGAAAAGGTCTCTTCGCGATAGGCGAAGTTCGGTTTGTTGTAGACCTCAATCGCCGCCAACATCGCGTCGAGCGACTTCTCAGACAGCGCTCTGGATCGAGCTTTCACGGCAAGCTAACGCAAAGTCTGACCGGCGCCTCGGCCCGCAGGGCCGTGGTTCCGGTCGAGCCGCTTGTTGAATCGAACCCTCATAGGCGTACGCCTGCGGCCTTGAACATCTGGAGCAGCCTGCCAACCTCGGAAGACGCCAACGTCGTGCCGAGGTTGCGATAGATCTCGTCCACGATCTCCCGAAACGTCAGGATTCGAATCGGGTTGCCGCCTAGAGCCTCGCTGAAGGGCGTGTACTCCTCCCAGACGGAACGATCGCCCCGGAGCTTGGCTACTGCGAGAACGTAGGTGAACTCCGTGCGGCCGGTAGCGTTCTTCACCGCCGAGCAAAAAGCTTCACTCCACTTTGGGCTGCAAAGTTCTCTAAAGGCCTTCCATGCAGGGCGGCCCCGGAGCACCTTGCCCTCCTTCAGAGCTTCAATCTCCGAGGCAGGATTGAAACCATGCTGCCAACTCTTGCAGGAGACAGCCCACACGGCGCCTGGTCCATCGTGTCTCGGGTGGAGCCCGAGAACGTCGATATCTGAATGATTCGAGTCCTCGTTGCCGACGAAGTCAGGGTGGTCCTGCCGCGGGAGAAACTTAAGGTTGTGGCGGACGAAGAAGCCCTTATGGATGAGGTACTCCTCCACAAGCTGCTCAAGAATGTCCTCTTTCGCCGCCATGGGCCTGAGTGCTGTTTAACGCCAAGCCTGTGCGGGCGCGCCGCCCGCAGGGCGGCGTGTCCGAGGGAGCGCAGCGACCGGCACCAGGCGCTTGTTCGACGCCAAGCGTGAAGCTGCAACGAGCTCCGCGGATTCGCCGCTAGAAGGTGTTACGCCTTCGGAGCCCAGCGCCTGCTGAGAGCTATGCATCGTCAAGGACGGGCTCCTCACCGTCAGGACCGTTACGTAGCTTGCGGAGCACTGCTTCAAAGTCTCCATCCGCTTCGCGGAGCGCATGCTTGCACTCCTGCATCGTGGCGCCGCTCGCGTCTCGTAGCTCCTTGACCTCTTGAGCGGTAATTGGCTTCGACACTCTTCGACGCTTCCTATCGCTGAATCCGGATCAGCGGTCGGTTGTGAGTGGCATTGAACGCCAAGCCTGAGCGGCAGGTGCAGCGCGTAGCGCTGCGACTGTCCGGCGCCCGCCGGGCGCGAACTCGAGGCGCTTGTTGGACGGCACCGT
>JAZBPF010000557.1:0-3100 GCA_036351515.1 Pseudomonadales bacterium
GCTGCTGTGTTCTACGGAAGCCAGGCGCTGTCGCTGCACTCGCTTCTTGCTGACGCCGGCCTCGTGGCGGCAGATCTTCGGCAAGAGCTGGCTCAGATGGCTGACCTAAATGGCTAACAATCGGCTCGTGCCGTTCGCTGCGCTCACTCGGACGCGCCGGCCTGCGGCCGACGCGCCCGCACAGCCTTTGCGTTAGGCGAGTCACCAATTCGCAAGGAACAGCGTGAAGGTTCGGGACGTCATCAGGATGCTTGAGGAGGATGGCTGGGAGCTTGCTCGACAGCGTGGCAGCCACCGCCAGTTCAGGCATCCTTCCAAGGCCGGGACCGTAACCGTGGCCGGAAAGCCAAGCGTCTACATGCCGCCCGGCACGTTAAGCAGCGTCCTGAAGCAGGCTGGTCTGAAGTGAGGTAGTGCCATGCGCTACATGGTGGTTATCGAACGGGGCGAGGGGAGCTGGGGCGCACACGTCCCGGATCTGCCGGGTTGCGTGGCTGCAGCTGAGACACGCGAGGAAGTCGTTGAGCTGATCCGTGAGGCGATCGAGTTTCACTTGGAAGGACTCCGCGAGGAAGGCGAGGATGCGCCGCAACCCCACTCCGACTTCGAGTTCGTCGAAGTCAACGCCGCTTAACAAGCACCTGGAGCTCGCGCCCTGCGAGCGCCGGACGGCCGCAGCGCTCCGCGCCGAGACCGCCGCTCTGACTCGGCGTTAGGCCTCATGGACGAGTTTCATCAAGTGATCACCAGTTTCGTGGTCCATGCCGGCAGGAGCATTGTCGCGCAAGGGAGCTTCCAGGTGCTCACGGAGCCGGGATTCGTGACGTTCGCGTCGTCGGACGGAGCCTCTTTCTCGTTCGAGCACTCCTACCGGGATGCAGTCTGTCTCGTCGACGTGTCCAGCAGGAGGCAGGGCGTTGTCGAGGGTTCCCGGTTCCTGGAAATCCCCATCAATCGACCGAAGCGCCAATGGAAGCGCGCGAACCTCGGCGCGACCTACGATCTGCTGTATCGCAGCGGGTTCGAGACGACGACTCCAAGAGTACGCAGGCGCAGGGGCACCCGAACGATCGGTCCTCATCTCCTGTGGTCTCCGGAGGACGCCTGACCATGGCGATGCAGCTGATCGTTCGAGCGCTGGCGTGGTTGCCGTTCTCCGAACCTGCCTCGGCGCGCCCGGCTGCTGATCGACGGCGCTGGACTGCAGCGCCGTGACCAAGCCGATCTCCAAGCACTCTCTCGGCGTCTTCCACTCGCTGTCCGCCCTCGTCCTCGATCTGAAGACCTTCGATCGTTTCGATCGCGTGGCCTTGCACCTGATGCTTCCCTGCATCTTCGTGGTCCTCGCCCTGTTCATCTCGTCCCTCGGAATCGAAGGGCTCGTGCCGCTGCTGCTCTGGACCGGCGCCGTGGTGACCACGATTCCCGTCGTCATCGAGATCGCCGCGTGGCGAACGGAGCGGAGGCTGGCCCGGATGAAGAAAGCCGAGTGCGCCGACGGCAGCCGGGATTGATGCCACGAATCGGTCCGTTACGCGGACGGAGCTCGAAGCGCGTGGTGGGTGGCGGGCACGGCAGGAAGACGTTCGATGCCGCATCACATTGAGACCTATGGTCATGGCGATCGGATCGGGGTCGTCCTGGACCTCTCTGCGGGGGACGCTTTCACGCTCCGGACCTCGGAGTTCCGGCGCTTTGCCCGTGATCTGGCCCTGCACATCGCCGCAGCAGATCCAGCGGACGAGAAGGGCGAGGCGGACATCACGGCGTTGCTGAATCAGCCTTTCTTCAAGGACGAATCCATGACGGTGCGGGACCTGTTCGACCGCTGCTCCACCCAATTGGGGACCCCGGTCCACATCCACCGCTACGTCCGACTTTCCGCGCCCGGCGCGTAGCACTGCCCCGGCGATTGCTTCGCTCGGCGACGGCTGCGCGACCTGGAGCAACCTGGATGCGGGGTCCGGGAATGCGGATGCAGGCGATCCTGGAGACGGTGTGCGAGCGCCTGAAGGCGGAGTACGCCGCGCACACGATCCTCCTCTACGGCTCGACGGCCGAGGGCTCTGCCGACGCGGACAGCGACCTCGATCTCGCTGCCCTCGGCGCCGTGGATCGAGTGATTCGCGTCGCAGAGCACCAGGACGGCGTCTTTGTCGATGCGTTCGTGTATCCGGATACCGCCCTCGAGGCGCCTGAAGACGAACATCTGAGATTCCGTGGTGCCCGGATCCTCCTGCAGCGCTCCGGAACTGCCGAGACCCTGCTGCAGCGGCTGGAAGTGAAGTGCGAGGCCGGTCCGGAACCTCTCCCGGAGGACGAGCTCGAGATGCGCAGGACCTGGGCCAGGAAGATGGTCGCCCGCATCCAGCGCGGCGATGTCGAAGGCCACTATCAGCGTCACTGGTTGCTCACGGCGTTGCTGGAAGACTACTTCCACCTGCGGGCGCTGTGGTTCGAGGGCCCGAAGAAGACTCTTGCCTGGCTCGCCGCGCACGATCGAGCTACGTCGAAGGCCATGGAAGCCGCGCTCGAACCCGGTGCGCCGATCACGGCCATCGAGGTCGCCGTGAATCATGTGCTGAACGAGGTGCTTCCACGCTGATCGCATTGCGCTGGCCTCCAACCACCGCGTTGCGCTGCTGCCGACCAGGGTTTGTCGGGTGACCCGTGGATCGCTTCGCACCGGTGCGCTCGTCGAGGCTCGCGACGTCGCGAATTGAATCGGTGTTTCTGACCCTAGGGTCATTGGGCACCGGTACGCCCTGCGCGACCCCAGAGGACCCAGCCGATGCGCAAGCGAGCTCCCGCGGTTCGAGGGTTGCGAACCACACCGCTGGCGTATCCTCAGGCGCTACGAGCGATGACGGTCGACGCACGGCGAACGCGCGCGATCGGTCGACCTCGATCCCGACGTCCTCGGAGGAGGTGACGGCGATGCCCGGACTGATCCCCATCGATGCGTCCGAATGCTCCCTCGACATCCACCGCGATCTCTCGATCGCACCCCGCCGGCGCAGGCCCGGTCCTCCGGAGCGGATCGACGGGATGACCGTGGGGATCCTGACCCTGACGGAGGACGCGCCCCACGACGGGGAGA
>JAZBPF010000558.1:0-2073 GCA_036351515.1 Pseudomonadales bacterium
CACGATCGAGGAACTCTACGGGATGATCGCCTCTGCGGCCGGGGTCGAGCCGTGGAAGCTCCGGATTCCGGCGCCACCCGTCCAGCTCCTCGGTGAGATCGTGGAGCGGATCTGCCGTCCGCTCGGAATCGAACCACCCATCTACCGCAGGCGCGTGGACTTCTTCACCAAGGCGCGCTCCTTCGACTGCTCCCGGGCGGCCCGCGAACTCGGATTCCGCCCTCGCTACACGCTCGAGGAAGAGATCGCGCTGATCCTCGAGTCCTACCGGTCGCTCGCGCTCCTCTAGACGTCGTTCGATCGCTCCGGGCGGAGGCGGGCGCGGGCGCGTCGGGGGAGACGCCGGCGCTGCCGTCGGGGCGCCAGCGACCGTCCGGCAGGCTCGGGCGCCACAGGTCGCGGGATCTCGTCCGGCATCTTGGCAGCGCTCCGTCGGATTGCTACAAGCCGCGATTGTCCCGTGCTGCGAAGAGGGTTCCGGATTCCCATGGCACGCATGCTCGTCACGGGCGCGACCGGCTTCACGGGTGGCGCTCTGCTTCGGAGACTGCTGGCCGACGGCCACTCGGTCGCTGCCTTCGTGCGTTCCTCCTCGGCCGCAGGGGAGATCGCCGCCCTGGGTGCCGATCCCCGGGAGGTGGACGTGCGCGACCCGGAGGCGGTCGAGCGAGCCATGGAGCCGTACGACTGCGTGTTCCACCTGGCGGCGAGCTATCGCCAGGAACATGCGGACATCTCCGAGTTCCGCGAGGTGAATGTCGAGGGGACGCGACATCTCCTGCTGGCCAGCCGCAAGGCGGGGGTCGGACGCTTCGTGCACTGCTCGACCGTCGGGATTCACGGCCAGATCGACGCGCCGCCGGCGGACGAGTCCTATCGCCCCGCCCCCAACGATCACTACCAGCGCAGCAAGTACGAGGCGGAACTCCTGGTTCGCGAGCACCTTGCCGATGGCCTGCCGGGTGCCGTGCTGCGACCCGCTGCCATCTTCGGCCCCGGGGACCGGCGTCTGCTGAAACTGTTCCGCGCGATCGATCGTGGTTTCTTCGTCATGCTCGGCAGCGGCCGGACGCTCTACCACCTGGTCTACATCGACGATCTCGTCGATGCCTTCCTGCTCGCCGCGACGAGGGAAGAGGCCCTCGGAGAGACGTTCATCGTCGCCGGCGAACGTGCGTGCACGCTCGAGGAGCTGGTCGGGGTCATCGCCGATGCGCTCGAGGTGCCCGCGCCCGGGATGCGTCTCCCCCTCTGGCCGGTCCAGGCGGCGGCCGTGCTGTGCGAATGGGCGTGTCGTCCTCTCGGACTCTCTCCGCCGCTGCATCGCCGGCGCGTCGAGTTCTTCGACATGGACCGCTCGTTCACGACGGAGAAGGCGAGGCGCCTGCTCGGCTTCACGCCCCGGGTTTCGCTCGAGGAAGGAATCGCCCGGACGGTGCAGGGCTACCGTGCGCAGGGACTCCTGCGGGCCCGGTCGGCCGCTGCGCTCTGACCGGTCCCGGTGTCCGATCCCGGGAAACGGCTTGCGCGCGGGATAGCGGAAGGGGCATCAGCCCTCGGCGGATGCCGGGGTGCGCCTCAGATGGTCGTACAGCGACTCGGTCCGTTCCCGGAAGCGCTCCAGTGAGTACTCCTGTTCCACGTGCTGCCTGGCACGCGCCGCGAGTTCTCGTCCCGCCTTCGCATTCCCGGTGAGGCGGTGGATCGCCTCCGCGAACGCGTCCGGTACGGGAGGGAGCAGCACGGCCGAGCGCTCGTCCAGGACCTGGGTGTGCGTGTCGAGGCGCGTGGCCACGATGGGCCGTTCCGCCATCATGTACGCGTAGACCTTCATCGGCGTGTTGCCCCCCTCCAGGCGGGGCGACAGCAGGAGGTCCGCTTGCCTCAGATAGGCGTCGAGCTGGGAGAGGGGACGCGGACCGATGAAGAAGCAGCGGTCCTGCAGGCCCAGCTCCTCGACCCGTCGACGATAGTCCTCCAGGGCCTCGCCCCCTCCGATGACCACGATGGCCACCTCTGCGTGGTCCGGGAGCATCCGTCCCGCTTCGAGCAGGAGATCCATGCCCTGGTAGC
>JAZBPF010000559.1:0-9648 GCA_036351515.1 Pseudomonadales bacterium
CGGCATCGTCGGCTTCATGCGCGCGGACCTCGAACGGGGCTTCGGCAGCCTCGAGGAGGCCGCCGACGCCATCGAGCGCTACCTGCCGCACCGCCGCGGCCGGCGCAATCCCGAGGGCCTGCGCAAGAACCTGCGCCGGGACGAGGACGGCCGCTGGCGCTGGCACTGGGACCCGCGCTTCATGACCGGGTCCCGGGACGAGGACGATCCCGAGGCCCGCACGGAGCGCCTCGAGCGCGCCCTCGCTGCGATCTCCGTGCCGCTGCTCCTCGTCCGCGGCCGGACGAGCGAACTCGTGAGCGAGGCGGGGGTGGAGGCCTTCCTCCGCTGCGCACCGGCGGCCCGCTACGTGGACGTCGCCGGGGCCGGGCACATGGTCGCGGGGGACCGCAACGACGCCTTCACGGAGGCGGTGCGGGCGTTCCTCGTGGAGCAGGCCTGACGCGCGCGGTCCCCCGAACGGACGCTCGGAGGGGGCGACAGGGTGCTCGCCGTCGCGCGTCGTCCCCCGGGGCCGGCGGACGAGGCGCGAGCGCCGCAGCGAGCGGAAGCATGGCCTTCGCCCCGTGACCGCTCGCTGGGGAGGCACGACGCCGGGGGGCGGTGCCAGGGAGCGTCGCCGCCGGTGAGCCTCGTGGAGACCCCCTCTCAGCTTCCCGGCTCCTTCGACCCCCCGCCCACGGAGAACTCGGCCTTGTGCAGCGCCACCACCGCGAGCGCGAGGACCAGGATCGCCCCCGCCTCGTAGAGCGTCGTCTCCGGGGCCATGTCCTTGCTCTGCAGGACGATCAATCGGGAGATCGCCGTGATCGCGATGAGCAGCGGGTAGATGACGGGAATGCGCCGGCTGCGGTAGTAGAGGCCGACCATGGAGATGACCTCCGTGTAGAGGAACATCAGCAGGATGTCCGCGATCACCACCGTGCGCCGCGCGACGATGTCCGCGACCTCGAGGCCCACGGCGCCGAGGGTGAGCAGCACGAGGAGCGCGAGGATCCCGCGCTCGATGAGATCGATGAAGGCGGCGGCGTCCGGCCGGCGCATGGCATCCTCCCGGCGGCGGCGAAGCGGTCACCGTGCCGGCGCGCCTCTCGCCGTGCAAACGGGGCCCGCCTTCACGCGGTCTTCTCGTCCCCGGCGGAAGACTCCACCCGGGATCCGGACAGGGAGCGTTCTCATGACGAAGCAAGGGCTGCGCGGCGGGCTCGCCGCGGTACTGTGTCTCCTCGGCTCGATGGCCGCGCTGGCCGGACCGGCCGATGCCCCCGCCGGCGGGTCGCCGCCCGGGGCCGGGCCGCGCGGGCCCGGCGGTCCGGGTGCGACCGGTATGCCGGCCACCGGGATGCCCCCGGGCATGCGCCTGGGCTGGCAGACCCAGCTCGGGGTCGGCGCGATCGTGAACCCGGAATACGTGGGGAGCGACGAGTACCAGTTCATCCCCATCCCCTACTTCGAGTTCCGCTATCTCGACGAGCGCGGGACGCTCCTCTTCGCCAACGTGCCCCAGGGCATCGGCGGCTACTTCTACCGCCGCCGCGAGCCGGACGGGCGGAGCCTGAACATCGGTGCCGCGATCGCCCCGGGCTTCAACGTGCGCGGCGACGAGCTGGAGGGCCTCGAGGAGGTCGATCCGGCCATCGAGGCGCGCCTGCTCGTGGAGGGGAACTCCCTTCGCTGGGGCTTCCAGGCGACGCTCGCCCAGGACGTGGGCAGCGGTCACGAGGGTGCCTACCTCGACCTCACGGTCTCGCGCCGCGGCCGCATCGGCCGCCGGGGCGGCTTCTGGGCCGTGGGGCCGGCCCTGCGCGTGGGCGACGACGACTACCAGAGCACGCTCTTCGGCGTCCGCCCGGAGGAGTCCGCCGCGTCGGGCTTCCCCGCCTACGAGGCGGAGGCGAGCGTCGAGCGCCTGGGCCTGCAGGGCATCGTGAGCCTCCCGGTCGGCGACGGCCCCTGGCGCTGGACCGCCATCGCCCGCGGCAGCCGGCTCCTGGGCGATGCGGCGGACAGCCCGATCGTCGCCGAGGAGAACCAGTTCTTCTTCCTCACGGCGCTCACGCGGAGCTTCTGATCCGGGATCCCGCGCCCGTCCCGGGCGACCCCTCGTCGGGGGCCCTCCGCGCCCGGGGCGGCCGTGGGTAGGATGGGATCCGGTGCCCCCCGGCGCCCGGGACGCAGCGCTGCGCTCCGGAGCCGGACGGGGAGAACGGACCTTCCCGTCGGGAGAAGCCTGATGCACGCATCCTTCCGGGCGATCATGCTGATCGCCGGCCTGGCCCTCGCCGTCGCGCCTTCCGCCCAGGCCGGCACCCTCGACCGGCTCCGGGACAGCGGAGAGGTCCGGGTGGGCTATCGCACGGACCTGCCGCCCTTCTCCAGCGGTGTGATCGACCGTGACCCGGAAGGGTTCTCCATCGACCTGTGCCGGCGGGTCTTCGAGCGGATCCGCGAGCGCGAGGGGTGGGAGGCCCTGACGGTGCGTTTCGTCCCCGTGACCGCGGGGGAGCGGCTCACCGCGATCGAGGAGGGCCGCATCGACATCGAGTGCGGAGGCACCACGGTCACGCTCTCGCGCCTGGAGCGCGTGGACTTCTCGAGTCTGTTCTACGCGAGCGGGACGAGCTTCCTGTCGGCGCGGCCGGGCGCCATCGACGCCCTCGACGACCTCGAGGGGCGGTCCGTCGCGGTCCTCGACGACACCACCACCCGCACCGTGCTCCGCGAGCGCCTCGCGGCCGAGGGCGTCGCCGCGAAGCTCGTGGTCGTGCCCGACCACGCGACGTCCATGGCCCTGCTCGAGGGAGGAGAGGTCGACGCGGTGGCCGGGGACCGGGCGACGCTCCTCGCCCTCGCCGCCGGCAGCGCGGCCCTGCGCGCGGGCAACCTGTCCCCGCTCATGCTGTCCTTCGAGCCCTATGCCTTCCCGCTGCCGCGCAACGACGCGGACTTCCGGCTCGCGGTGAACCGCTCCCTCGCGGGCATCTACCGCGACGGCGAGGTAGGGCGACTCTGGCAGAAGTGGTTCGCGGAGCTGGAGGCGGAGCCGACCCGGTTCCTGCTCTTCCTCTACCAGCTCAACGCGCTGCCCGAGTGAGGAGCCACGGCAGCGCCGCGTGCCCTAGCGCGCGAGGCTGGTCTGGCTGAAGACATTGCCGAAGCGCACGAAGAACCGGCTCTGGCCTCCCTCGCCGACGCCCCCACCGATGTAGGCTGGGCCGAGCGGCGAGCGATAGGCGAGGAACAGGCTGCCGTGCAGGTCGCCTTCTTCGAGGAGGTCGTTCCGGTCCTCCACCACGGCGCCGTACTCGACCGACACGCCCAGGCGGGCCGCCAGGAGCCCCGAGCCGCCCAGGCGATACTGGTAGCTGCCGGCCACGGACCCGAAATGCTGTCCGGCGAACTCGTTCTCGAAGGCGCCGGAGAGCCGGAACAGCCCTCCGCCCCGGGGCGCAGCATAGAACGGGGCCGTTCCCGACACGGTCGAGTCCGCGTTGAAGAGCCCCCAGAACGTGTGTCGACCGACCGTGTGGGCCGTCAGGCCCCGCAGCCGCGCGATCCGGTAGTCGTCCCTCGCATCGAGCGCGGCCCCCGAATAGACGTAGTCGAAGCCGACGGCCGTCCCCGAACCTGGAATGTAGCGGTCGTCCAGACGGTCGAAGGTCCAGCCTGCGTTCAGTTCCCTTGCGTCGTACTCCTCCGTGCTCGCGCCGGCGGGTCCCACCCGTGTCTGCACCTGGCCCGAGTACACGCGCACCCCTGCGTCGATCACGGCGAAGCGGCTGAGTTCACGACCGATCGAGAAGGAGCCGCCCCAGGTGTCGACGTCGAGGGTGGCCCGCGCGTCTCCCTCCTCGAAGACCGTGGTGTTTCGGGAGCCCGCGAAGAGCTGGGGAAGCACGAACCAGCGTGAATCCGCGTCGAGGTACTTCCACAGATCCAGGAGTACGCCCGGGTCCCGTCCCAGCTGGCCCACCAGACGCAGCTCGCTGCCGAGGTCGTCCACATCCGTCTTCAGCAGGCCCGCGCGCAGGTTGTAGCCCTCGTCGATGCTGTCCGAGAAGAGGTCCAGGCCCCACTCGAGCAGGGTCGTGCCGCGCGCGTCACCATCCACGTGGAGCACGACGCCTCGCCGATCGTTCTCCTCGACGACCTGGTAGGTGACGAGTTCCAGGAAGCCGAGCCCGTAGATGCTCTCGATGCTCCGCTCCAGACGATCGACGTCCAGGGCTTTCCCCTTCTCGAGGTCGAGGCGTCGCAGGAGCAGCTCGTCGGAGAAGCGGGAGTCGTTCTCGAGGCGGACGAAGTCGACCACGGGCGGGCCCCGCTCGATCGCGGGCCGGCTTGCCAGATAGCGATCGTAGGCGGCCGCGGACAGCGAGAGCCTCCGGAGCTCCTCGCTCATCGCTCGGGCCGCCTCGTAGCCGATCGCCACACCCTCGCTGGCGCGGTCGAAGCGAGCCGGGCCGAAGTCCCTCGGCAGGGGCGGATTGATCCAGACGTCGTCCTCCCTGAGTGTCGCCCGGGAAGCCTGCACGTTGCTGGACACCATGAGATTGAACAGCTGGCCCACGACGGCGAGGACGTTCCGGATGTCCTCCTGACTGGCCCCGGCGCCGCCCACGTCCACGGCGATCACGAGGTCGGCGCCCATGTCCCGCGCCACCTGGATCGGCAGGTTGTCGACGATGCCCCCGTCGACGAGCAGACGCCCGTCCCGCTCCACCGGATCGAAGGCTCCGGGTACCGACATGGACGCGCGCATGGCGCTCGCGAGGTTCCCGTCGTCCATGAGGACGCGCTCGCCCGTGACGATGTCCGCGGCAACGGCCTGGAAGGGAATCGGGAGGTCGCTGAAGCGGGATTCCGCAGTCCGTTCACTCACCAGGGACTCGAAGAGGAAGCTGATCCGCTGTCCGGAGAGGGCGCCCGTCGAGAGCACCGAGGAACCCTCGCCGATGCCGAGCTTAGGACCGAACAGCGCGAACTCGTCGTCCCGCTTGCGGCGGAAGGGCTGATCCTGGCGCGGCGTCGAATCGGCGAAGATCCGCTCCCAGTCGACCCCGCCGATCACCGCGTCGAGGTCTGCGGCATCCATGCCCGTGGCGTACATGGCCCCGACGAGAGAGCCCATGGAGGTCCCGACGATGCAGTCGATCGGGATCCGGAGTTCCTCCAGGCCGCGGATCACCCCGACGTGTGCGCTGCCCCGGGCCCCGCCGCCGCCGAGCACGAGCCCGATCGCCGCCCGGTCTGCGTCCTTCGGGCGGCACACGTCCTCGGCCGTCGCGGAGGAAGCGAGGAAGCAGAGCAGACAGGCGAGCAGTGGTGGTCGGATGGGCATGAGCAGGTCCTCGGATCCCGCGCGTGGAACCGGATGTCGGCGGGCGAACCGAGGCGGGAAACACGGTGCGCGTGGACCGCCCGGAGGGCGGAAGGGTGGGGGATCGATCTCCGGGCTCGAGCCGCCCCGGGGCGGCTCGAGCTTCGCCGTGCGGGCTCCCGCACGGGAGGGCCGGAAGCGCCGGAGCAGCGCCCCAGGGCCACGGGCGCGTGCTCGTCGAAGCGAACCGCGTGCAGAACGCGGCCCCCAGGTTCGCACCTTCCCCTACGGGGCCGCGGAATCCGCGGTGCCGACACTCAATCGATGGGAGAGAGGCCTCGGGCGCGCTCGTTCTTCGCCTTGCGCAGATCGAAGCCCGCGTTCCTCCAGCGGGCTGCGTTCTCGGCCTCGAACTGTTCGTCCGCCCAACGCTCCGCGGACTCTGGATCGAAGCCCGCGGCCGCCCAGGCACCCGCCGCTTCGGAAGCGAAACCGTGGTCCAGCCACGTCAGGATCGCCCGGGTGTCGGTGATGCCGGAGCGGACCCAGCCGTCGTAGGCGGAGGTCTCGACACCGGCGCGGCGGAGCGTCTGGGCGGTCTCGGCGGAGACCCCGCGCTGCTGCCAGGCGGCGATCTCCTGCTCGCTCATGCCCTCCCAGGGAGGCGCGGAAGCGCAGGCGCCGAGCAGTAGGGCGACTGCCAGAAAGTCGAGAATCCTTGCGCTTCGAGAACGCGTCATGACTTCGGTCTCCGCCGGGCGGGCTGGGTGATGGCGCGGCGCCGGCCCCGTCCGTACCGGCCCGCGTCCTGGTCTCTTCCGTGTTCGTGGCTCGCGCGGGGTCGTGCCGTGGTCGGCGCGTCCCGGAAGCTCGCTCGATCCGTCGTGGTGACCGATCCCGTCCACGAAGCTCGTGGGCGATGCCGCGCCTCGCAGTACACGCGTCGCGTGCGATGCCGCCGACGTCGACGCAGGAAGTCCGGGGAACACCCCACCCTGACCCTCGTCGTCCGGAGCGCCGCGGTCCCCTCCACGGCGCGGAAGTTATCGCCGGCTGCGGCGGCGCAGCAAGCGCGCGGATCGAAATCGGCCCGTTCTGGGCCGAACCCGCTCGGCAAGGGCGTCGTCCCCGGCGCCGCTGCGCTATCGTCCACCCGTCGAGGCTGCTGCTCCGACGCAGGCGGAGTTCCCGGCGCCGTTCCCGAACGCGAGCAGATCGGCACGAAGCCGGCCGATCCCGAAGAGAATCCGATCGCAGTCCGAGGTCCGGAGCGAAGCTCCGACTCCGGCTCGGTCGGGCTCCGGGCTGCGAAGCGAGTGCACGTGGAGAGGATCCGTCGTCGCCCGACTCGTCGACCGGGCACGCACGCCGGTCCCGTCTCGATGCGAGCCTCCCGGCTTTCGGCACGACCAGGAAGCGTGTCGGAGCGGAAGACGAGGAAGGTCCCATGCATGGATTTCGCGCGCGTGCAGCGCGCACCTGGCCACGGTGGATCGTCGGAGCTCTTCTGGCGCTCCTGCTCTTCTCGGCCCTGTCGGTCCTCTCCGAAACCCCCCGCACGGATCGCGACTGGTTTCCCTACCTCTCGCGTACCGCCGAGGTGGAGCGCGACGGGGCGGAGGTTCGCGTTTCCCCGGTCAGTGACTGGCGCTACGTGCCCGAAGGACCGGCGGCCGAGGTCTGGACCGAGGCTGCCTTCGATCCGGACGCGCTGCGTCGCCTCTGGTTCGTGCTCGAACCGCAGCCGGGCTCGACGATCGCGGCGCACACCTTCCTGCTGTTCGAATTCGCGGGGGACCGCTTCCTCGGGCTGACGATCGAGGCTCGACGGGAGCGGGACGAACCCTACTCTGCGGTCCGGGGCGTCTTCCGTGCCTTCGAGCTCGCCTATCACTGGGGCACGGCGCGGGATCTGCTCACGCGACGGGCGCGATGGCTGGACCACGAGGTGTACGTCTATCCGGTGAGGATCGACGCCGTGCCGCTCCGTGCACTGCTCGACCGGCTGCTGGACGAGACGGCGACGCTGGCGCGAAGCCCGAGGTTCTACAACACGCTCTTCTCGAACTGTACGAACGAGCTGGCGAAGGCGGCAGGGCTGTCCTGGACGCCGGAGTTCATCCTCACGGGAGGAGCCGACGAGTTCCTCTTCGAGGAGGGCTTCATTCCAGCGCCGGACTTCGAGACGGCCCGGGCCCGAGCGGATCTGACGGCCTGGCTCCTCGAGGCCGGCGATACGGATTTCGACGCACGCCTGCTCTCGGAGCTCAGGAGCCGTCACGCACTCTGAGCGGCGCCCGTCGCCGTCTGTTCACCCATCCGGAAGAAGAGGTCGATCCATGAGAACGATGCTCCGTCTCGGTGCGACGATGTTCGTGCTCGTCGGAATCCTTGCGACGAGCACCACGGTACGGGCCGGCGACACGCTCGACCGGGTCCTGGACGCGCGGACACTGGTGGTCGGGCTGTCGGCCGATCAGCCGCCCCTGAATGCGGTCAACCGTCAGGGGAACTACATGGGCTTCGACGTGGATCTCGCCCGAGCGCTCGCCAATGCCATGCGCGTCGAACTCGAGTTCCGCCGCATCCCCTTCGGCGATCTGCTGCCGGCGCTCGAGGCGGGCCGCGTCGACATGGTCGTCTCGGGCGTGGCCATCACGCCGGAGAGATCTCGCAAGGCGGTGTTCGTGGGCCCGTACATGCTCGGCGGAAAGTCCGTCCTCGCGACGGCAGACGCGATCGAGCGCTTCGCCTCCGGTGACCTCGCGTCCCAGGACGTGCGTCTCGCGGCCCTGAAGAACTCGACCAGTGCGACCTTCGTCCGGGAAGCCGCGCCGCAGGCCACGCTCGTCGAGGTGGACGACTACGCGGAGGCGATCGAGCTGCTTCTCGACGGCAAGGCCGCCGGTCTCGTGGCGGACGAAGCCGCCTGCAAGCTCGCCGTGCTGCGCAACCCCGATGCCGGGCTCGTCACGCTGGAGAAGCCGTTGACGGTCGAGCCCTACGGCATCGCCCTGGACACGGGCGATCCGGAGTTCCTCAACCTGGTGCAGAACTACGTGAGTGCCTACGAGCGTACGGGGCTGCTCTCGGCGCTTCGTCAGAAGTGGTTCGAGGACAGCGGCTGGATCGCCGCGCTGCCCTAGCCCGCATCCCTCACCGATTCACGGCTGCGGCCGCGGATCTACCGAAAAATCCTGCGTTGCGCTCGGATCGGGTGCTCGACGTACTGTCGAGTACGCCTGCGCGCCCGATCTGTCGCGCGCCTTGTCTTTTCCGGCATCTCCACGCCCTCGCTCTGCGCATCGGTGAGGGATGCGGGCCAGACACGGTCTCCTCCTGGGTTCAGCCCGCCGGCGAGCGCATGCGGCGCTCGTCGTGGCTCACAGCTCGTAGCCCACGCCGATTCGGTACGTGATGTCCTCGTTCACGTTCCCGGGCGCGGGGTTCGTCTCGTAGTTCACGTCGAGCTGCAGGTTGACGTAGAAGTCGTCGAGCACGTCGATGGACATCCCCGTCGAGGCGTCGAACACGTCGTTGTCCCGGCCCGACAGATAGCTCAGCACCTGCAGGCGGTGGAAGAACTCGACGTTGCCCGACAGGAAGTCCTGCTGGTACTCGTGCACCCAGCTGAAGGCGACGGAATCCTCTTCCCGAGACCCGATCCGCTCGCGCACGAGCGTGGGACCGGCCGCGAGCTGGAGTCGGCGCCAGCTCTGGAGGATCAGGTCGTGGCCGATGCCGGCCCCGACGGTGATCCGTCGATCGAGATCCCGCACGGGGTCGCTCCGGAAGCCGGCGCCGGTCTCGACGAACCAGTCGTCGGCGAACAGCCAGGCATAGCGATAGCTCAGGTCCAGCTGATCCTTGATGGGTGCGCCATTGTCCTCCGCGCGATCGATCGCCAGGCGGGCGGTGTTCCGATGCTTGCCGAAGCGGGCCAGGACTCGGCTGCTGCCGAAGAGGTTCGCCGTATCCGCGTTGCCCGACGAGACGTTGGTCGCGAAATCCACGTTCGCCTCGAAGTCGCGCCCCACGAGGGGCTCCTCCGCGATGTCGATCCTGGCGAGGTCCAGCGGCGTGCGGGTGGTCGAAGCCAGCAGGTACTGATCGCCCGCCTCGTCGAGCACGAGCTGTCCCGTGAGCTCGCTCCGGTCGTCGAGAGACAGGTCCAGCACCTCGTCGCTGTCGATGCCCGCGACCTCGGACAGATCCACCGCGAACTCGTCGGCGTAGCTCGGCTCGATGAAGACCTCGCCGTCCCAGATCCGGGAGATGTCACCGGAGATGCGGTCCCCGTTCTTCAGGAGGATCACGTCGACGGCGGC
>JAZBPF010000560.1:0-7932 GCA_036351515.1 Pseudomonadales bacterium
GAGCTCCTCGCGGAGCTTCTCGCCGGTGGCGTCGGCGTGGAGCAGGAACTGGCGTTCCACGTAGTCGCGGATCTGCTCGCGGAGCGCATCGCGGCGGCGCTCGAGTTCCAGACCCAGGCGCCGGTCCGGGAGCTCGTCGGAGCGGTGCGCGTCGCCGATCTCCTGCTGCAGTTCGGCCAGGCCCATGCCCTCGAGGATCCGCCGCGTGTAGAGGCCCTTCTGCGTGAAGACGCGGATCTCCTCCACCTTCGCCTCCCGGGCGGCGCGGCCGACCTCCTGGGCGAGGGCGCTGCGGTCGCCCTCCATGAGCAGCTTGCCGAGAGCGGACTGCGCCTCGGCGACCTCGCCCGGGTGCACGATCTCCTCGAGCTCGGCGCGGTCGTCGCCCTCGGCCTCGCCGGTCGGGCTGCCTTCTGCGCCCCCGGACGGTGTGCGGTTCGCCTGGCTGCGCTCGTCGGCGCCGCCGCCTCCGCCTTCCCCCTCCCCTGCGGGGCCGTCGCCCTCGGGTTCGCCCTCCGCGTTCTCGGCGGATTCCGGAGGCGGTGCGTCGGGCTGGTCCGTGCGGAAGTCCTCGACGCGGAAGAACTGCTCGAAGCAGGCATCAAAGGCCTCCTTCTCGTCGTGGGTCTTCGGCAGCACGAGGCCGAGGGAGTCCTTCAGCAGCTGTCGGTCGCGCCAGCCGACGACTTCGGCCGTTCGGAACGCGTCGAGCGTCTCCGCGGTGGAGACGCGCACATCCGCCATGCGCAGGGCGCGGATGAAGTTGGCGAGGGAGCGCTCCATTCCCGGCGGGTCAGCGCGCCTTCTTCGCGCGGTCGAGGAGCGAGTGCAGCTCGGGCTCGACGCTGTCGATGTCGTCCTGGAACTTCAGCAGGACGTTCAGGGTGTCGCGGACGAGCTCGGCGTCGAGGGCGTCGGAGTTCAGCAGCACGAGCGTGCGCGCCCAGTCGATGGTCTCGCTGATCGCCGGTGTCTTCTTCAGGTCGCGCTCGCGCAGTTCCTGCACGAAGGCCACGAGCTGGCGGCGCAGTTCCTCGGGAATCTCCGGGACGCGCGCGTGGATGATGTCGCGCTCGAGATGCGGATCCGGGAACGGGATGTAGAGGTGCAGGCAGCGGCGCTTGAGGGCGTCGGAGATCTCGCGGGTGTTGTTCGAGGTGAGGAACACGAGGGGGACGCGGCCCTTCGCCGCCACGGTGCCGATCTCCGGGATCGAGACCTGGAAGTCCGAGAGCATCTCGAGGAGGAGGGACTCGAATTCCTGGTCGGCCTTGTCGATCTCGTCGATGAGGAGCACGGCGCCGTCCTCGGCCTTCAGGGCCTGGAGGAGCGGGCGCGGCTCGAGGAACTCCTCGGAGAAGAACACGTCGCCGAACTCGTGGAGGCGGCGGATCGATTCCTTCAGGCCCTTGGCGCCGTCGAGGACGTCGTGGAGCTGCTCCTTGAGCACCTGGATGTACAGGAGCTGCTTGCCGTACTTCCACTCGTAGAGCGCCTTCGCCTCGTCGAGGCCCTCGTAGCACTGCAGGCGGATGAGGGGCAGCTCGAACATGCGCGCCGTGGTCTTGGCGAGCTCGGTCTTGCCGACGCCGGGCGGCCCCTCGATGAGCACGGGCTTGCCGAGCTGCACGGCCAGGTACACGGCGGTGGCGATCTGCCGCGAGCAGATGTAGCGCTGCGCCTCGAGGCCGGCGCGGACGGCCTCGGCGGAATCGGCAACGACGGGTACGGCAGGCGTCTCGGCGGCGGTCACACGGGCTCCGGAATCGCGGGCGAAGCGGCGATTATCCCGGTCGGGCCGGCTGCCGTCGACGCTCCCTGTGGGAGCCGGCTTCAGCGGCGACTGCTCCGGTCGGTCGGCGTGTCGCGGCTGAAGCCCGCTCCCACAGTGGGGAGTCGGCGCACCGCCTGTGGGAGCCCGCTTCAGCGACGACTGCTCCGGTCGGTCGGGGTGTCGCGGCTGAAGCTCGCTCCCACAGTGGGGAGTCGGCGTCCCGCCCGTGGGAGCCCGCTTCAGCGGCGACTGCTCCGATCGGTCGGGGTGTCGCGGCTGAAGCTCGCTCCCGCAGTGGGGAGTCGGCGTCCCGCCTGTGGGAGCCCGCTTCAGCGGCGACTGCTCCGATCGGTCGGGGTGTCGCGGCTGAAGCTCGCTCCCACAGGGGGTGTCGACAACCTCGTTGTGGGAGCCCGCTTCAGCGGCGACGATCCCGCTTGGCACCGCGCACTGCGGCCCCCGTCTTCAGCGACGGGGAAAGTCCGCGAAGAGCGCCTCGACGGCGGCGCGGATGCGCCGGCGGTTGGCGAGCCGGGCGCCGCGGTCGATGGCCTGATCGACGCGGCCTTCCCACACGAGCCGGTCCGTGGCGGTGTCGATCACGTCGAAGAGCAGCGTCCCCTCGGTGACCGTCCGGACCTGGGTCTCGTACTCGTTCCAGGTCACGTAGCCGCTCCGCAGGCGCACGAGCTCCTCGCGCGGGACCTCGTCGACGCTGATTTCGTCTCGGGCGAAGGCGAGGTAGCGGACGAGCAGGTCCGGGTCGTCGGCCGGCTCGAGGCCCGCCTCCTGCAGGGCTTCGGAGATCCACGATTCCAGGATCTGCCGTTCCCGCTCGCTCTGCTGCGCCTGGCCGGTCACGGCGAAGGTGCGATAGGTCGCGAAGTCTGCGCCCGGGGCGCGCTGGGTGCGGACTTCCGGGCCGTCGGTGGCGCAGCCCGTGAGGACGCCTGCGACCAGCAGGGCGCCGACGCGGCGGGCGAGGATTCGGTTCATCGTATGCTCCTGGGGTGGATGGGGGCTCTTGGCGCTTCGCCTGTGCACATCGGCTTCAGCCGGTCCGCGTGCGAGGGGGTCTCGACGCGCGGGGCCGCAGCAGTCGCCCCTGAAGCTGGCTCGCACAGGGGGGCGACACCACGGGTGTGGGAGCCGGCTTCAGCCGCTCCGCCGGGCCGGACGACGACTTCGCTCGCTGGTAGCGGTCGCGGTCGCGGTCGAAGCGCGCTCTCGCAGGGCTCATGCGCATCCCGCCCGCACGCGCGGGATCACGTCTGCGGCGAAGCGTTCGAGACTCTCGTGGACGCGCTCGGGGGGCAGGTTGCCGCCGTCGAACTTCAGCACGAGGCGGTCGATGCCGCCGAGCGTCTCGTGCCAGGCGAGGATGCGTGCGGCGACGGCCTCCGCGTCGCCGCAGAGGGCGGGCGCGGTGTCGGCCTCGTAGGCGGCGGCGCGTTCGGCGATCGGCGGCGGACCTTCGTGGCCGTTCTGGGCGCAGATCAGGTCCCACACCCAGTGCAGGTAGCCGAGATGCCAGGGCGCCCAGTCGTCCCGGGCGCGATCCGTGTCGTCACCGACGAAGCAGTGGGCCGTGTAGCCGACCCGGGGCGCTGACGCGTGGCCCGCTTCCGCCCACGCGGAGCGGTAGTGCGTCGCGAGCTTGCGGAACGCTCCGGCGCCGGCGAAGACGCCGGGAAGCTGCAGGGCGAGACCCAGGCGCGCGGCCAGGTCGGCAGACTCTAGGGAGGAGCCGCCGCCGAGCCAGATCGGCGGTCCGCCCGCCTGCACGGGGCGCGGCTGTACGGTGGCGTGGCACAGCGGCGCGCGGTAGCGGCCCTCGAAGGTGACGGCTTCCTCGTGCCAGAGGCGCTGGAGCAGCGCGAGGCCCTCGGCGAAGCGTTCCCGGGAGTCGTCCAGGCGCTGGCCGAACTGCAGGTAGGCATCGAAGAAGGCATTGCCGCGGCCGGCGATCAGCTCGGCGCGCCCGGCGGAGAGGACGTCGAGGCTCGCGTAGTCCTCCGCGAGGTGCACCGGGTCGCGGTTGGCGACGAGGGTCACGCCCGTGGAGAGGCGGATCCGCTCCGTTCGCGCGGCGATGGCGGCGAGGAGGAGCTGCGGCGAGGAGACGATGTAGTCGCAGAGATGGTGCTCGCCGACGTGGAAGCTGTCGAAGCCGAGGCGCTCGGCGTGCTGGGCGAGGGCCACGATGCGGGCGAAGCGCTCGGCCTGCTCGGGACGGTCGTCGCCGGCGGGGCCGGCCATCCAGTCGCCGAGCGTGAGGACTCCGAATTCCATGGCGCTCCCCCTCCCTGGTTGCAAAACGGAACATATATCCTATTCTGTCCTCGTGGCCCGTGGATGGGGTCACGCGGTCGCGGGTCCAGAGGCCCCGAGGGAGATGTTCCCATGTTCCAGATGCGTTCCGTACGACGGCTCGAGGGCGGATTCGCCGTGGTCGCGGCGTGGCTGCTGGTCTGGTGGCTGGCGGCTGCGGAGGCGGAGGCTTCGCGGAAGTCGGCGGTCGTCGCGGAAGCGGATGGGCCGGTGGTGGCGGCAGGCTTCGCTCGCGACTGAGGGGGGGCGCCCCGGCCGGGGTGGGAGCCCGCTTCAGCCGCGATGGTTTCCGTCGAGCGAAGTCGTCGCCGCTGAAGCGGGCTCCCACAGTGGGGGGCGCTTCGGTCTCGTGGGAGCAGGCTTCAGCCGCGACCGCTTCCGGCGAGCGAAGTCGTCGCCGCTGAAGCGCGCTCCCACAGGGGGCGTGTCGATCAGCGCCCCGTGAAGTTCGGCGCGCGCTTCTCGAGGAAGTGGGCCACGCCCTCCTTGAAGTCCTCGGTGCCGAAGGTCTTCTTCATTTCCACCTCTGCGCGGTCGAGGGCCGACTGGAGGTCGCCGAAGACGTCGTTCCAGAGCTGGTTCTTCATGACGCGCAGCGAACGCGGGGACACGTTCGCGGCCATGTTCTTCGCATAGCCCAGCACGTCGTCCATGAACGATTCCGCCGGATAGACGTCGTTCGCGAGACCGATGCGCAGGGCCTCCTCGGCGCCGACGAAGCGGGCGGAGAAGAGCAGGTCGGCGGCGCGGGCCGGGCCCACGAGCTGGTTGAGGCTCCAGGTGAGGCCCCACTCGGCGATCAGCCCGCGCTTGGCGAAGATCGTCGACATGCGCCCGTCGCTGGACCACAGGCGCAGGTCCGTGAACAGGGCGATGGCCATGCCCATGCCGGCCGTGGCGCCGTTGATGGCGCCGATCACCGGCTTCGGCACGGACGGGAAGTAGGAGTAGCGGCCGCCGAAGCAGGCGGGGACGGAGCGGTCGATGCGCCGGTCCTCGTCGCCGGCGCTCACGCCCGCGTCGCCGCCGTCCTTCGCGGCGGCCTGGATCGACAGCAGGTTCTCCATGTCGGCGCCGGCGCAGAAGCCGCGGCCGGAACCGGTCAGGACGATGACGCGTACCGCGTCGTCCGCCGCCGCCTCCTGCATGCAGCGGTACACGCCCGCATCCATGCCCGCGCTCCAGGCGTTCATCTTCTCGGGACGGTTCAGGGTGACGACGGCGACGCCGTCCTCGACGGCGTAGAGGACGTCTTCCTGGCTCATGGGTCTCTCCTTTCGTTCGGATGCGCGGGGTGCGAGTGCGCGGCAGCTTGGCGCGAGTCGCGCGTCCGGTCCAGACCCGCGCCTTGATCGTCTTCGCGGGGGAGGGGGAGACTGGGGGCCGGTCATCGGGGGAGAACGATCATGGTCCGTCTGCTGCTGTCCTGCGTCCTGCTGCTGCCGCTCGGCGCCTCCGCCGCGGAGGGGCGCACGCTCCTCCACGCGGGCCGGCTCATCGACGGGCTCGGGAACGCGCCGGTCACGGAGCGCACGGTGGTGGTGGAGGGGAACCGCATCGTGGCCGTCGAGCGCGGCTACCGGGCGCCGGAGGCGAGTGACACGGTGGTGGACCTCACGGACCACACGCTCATGCCCGGGCTCATCGACATGCACGTGCACCTCACGAGCGAGTCGTCGCCGAGCTCGGCCCTGGACCGCTTCCGTCTCGACCCGGCGGACCACGCGCTCCGCGCCTCGAAGCATGCGCGCACGACGCTGCACGCGGGCTTCACCTCGGTGCGCGACCTCGGCGGCGAGGTGATCCCGAGCCTGCGCGACGCCATCGACGGCGGCTGGGTCGACGGGCCGCGGATCTTCGCCGCGGGCAAGTCCATCGCCACCACGGGCGGGCACGCCGATCCCACGAACGGGGCCCGGGCGGACCTCTTCGATCCGCCGCAGCCGGCGGACGGCGTCGCCAACGGACCCATGGAGGCGCGGGAGGCGGTGCGCCAGCGCTACAAGGACGGCAGCGACGTCATCAAGATCACGGCCACGGGCGGCGTGCTCTCGCAGGCGGCGAGCGGGCAGAACGCCCAGTTCATGATCGACGAGATCCGGGCGATCGTGGAGACGGCGCAGGACTACGGCTACCACGTGGCGGCCCACGCCCACGGCACCGAGGGCATGAAGCGCGCCGTGCTCGGCGGCGTGACCACGATCGAGCACGGCACCTTCATGAGCGAGGAGGTGATGACGCTCATGAAGGAGCGGGGCACCTGGTACGTGCCGACGATCATCGCGGGCAAGTTCGTGGCCGAGAAGGCGGAGATCGACGGCTACTTCACGGACGTGGTGCGCCCGAAGGCCCGAGCCATCGGTCCGCTCATCCAGCAGACCTTCGCCCGCGCCTATGCGGCCGGGGTCCCGATCCTCTTCGGGACGGACACCGGGGTCTCGCCGCACGGCGACAACTGGAAGGAGTTCGTCTACATGGTGGAGGCCGGCATGCCGCCGCTCGAGGCGATCACGGCCGCCACGTCCCTGCCGGCGAAGGTGCTCGGGGCCGAGGAGCGCATCGGCTCGATCCAGCCGGGCCTGCTCGCGGACCTCGTGGCGGTCCCCGGCGATCCGCTCGAGGACATCGGCCTCATGGGGCAGGTGGCCTTCGTCATGAAGGACGGGACGATCTACCGGGACGACCGCTGAGGCCTGCCTGCGGGCCGGGATCGGGGGGCGCAGGGCGCTCCCCCGGTGCCGCCCCCGACGACCCGACAGAGGTTCGCAACTGCCCCCGAACCTCTTTACCATGCGCTTCCCCGGTGCCCCCGAAGGGCCGTCCGGACGATCTCACGGAGCGGCGCCCGGGCGCCGCTTCGACGGGCTCATCCACCGTCAAGGAGTCGACCCATGGCATTCCAACTCCCCGCTCTGCCCTACGCGCGCGATGCTCTCGCTCCGTACATCAGCGCCGAGACGATCGACTACCACTACGGCAAGCACCACCAGACCTACGTCGACAAGCTGAACGCCGCGGTCGAGGGCAAGCCCGAGGCGGACAAGAGCCTCGAGGAGCTCATCACCACCCAGTCCGGCGGCGTGTTCAACAACTCCGCGCAGATCTGGAACCACACCTTCTACTGGCACTCCCTCAAGCCGAACGGCGGCGGCGCTCCCTCGGGTGCGCTGAAGGAGGCCATCGACCGCGACTTCGGCAGCCTGGACGCGTGCAAGAAGCAGCTCGCCGACGCCGTGGGCACGCACTTCGGCTCCGGCTGGGCCTGGCTCGTGGTCGATGGCGGCAAGCTGAAGGTCGAGTCGCTGCACGACGCCGGCAACCCGCTCACCGCCGGCCAGACGCCGCTGCTCACGATCGACGCCTGGGAGCACGCGTTCTACATCGACTACCGCAACGCCAAGCCGAAATACTGCGAAGCGGTGCTCGAGCATCTGATCAACTGGGACTTCGCGGCCGAGAACCTCGCCAAGGCGAGCTGATCCCGGTCACGATCCCGTGACGATCGAAGGGGCGCCTGCGGGCGCCCCTTTTCGTTTCCGTCGAATCGCGCACTGCGTGCGCTTCCCACGACGGAAAGAGGCAGGGAGCGGAGCTCGTTCGCGCTTCACGGCCAGACGGACAGTCGCCGCTGAAGCGGGTCCCTCCGGGGCGGAAGTGGCCGTGGGAAGCTGACGGAGTCGGCGAATCGCGCACTCCGTGCGCTTCCCACTGCGCGAAGCGTCAGGGCAGGAACTGCTCCCGCAGGATCCGTTCCTCGAGGTTGTGCTCGGCGTCGAAGAGCAGGTGCAGCTCCGTCTCGGCGTCCTGCTGCACGTGGACCTCGACGA
>JAZBPF010000561.1:0-3634 GCA_036351515.1 Pseudomonadales bacterium
CTACGTGAACGACTCGCCCACGGGCCGGCTCCTGCGCGACGCGAAGCTCTACGAGATCGGTGCCGGCACCAGCGAGATCCGCCGCATGCTCATCGGCCGGGAGCTCTTCGCCGCGAGTGACTGAGCCGGGACGCGCGGTCCGCCCCGCCGTTCACGGAGCGCCGGAGGGCCCATCCGGCCCGCGCTCCCCCGGCTCGCGTCGCACCGATCGCCCCCCGGGGCTCGCCCCGGGTCCGCCGAGAGGTGGCTCTGGAAATACACGGGGTTGTATACTTCGCGCCGCACGGGCCGGAACACCTTCCGGCCCGTGTCGTGTCTGGTGCAAGCATCTGCAGCGGAGTGACCATGAATCTCCCCTTCCCGAAATTCGTCCGCTTCACCGCCACGGGCCTGTTCGTCCTCCTGGCGCAGGGCGCCGTCGCCGCGCCGGCCGGGACCGACGCCGAGATCCGTTCTCGCATCGCCCCCATCGGTAACCTGCGGACCGCCGAGTCCGGCGAGCAGGAAGGGAGCGAGGGTGCGGACCAGGAGGTCGCGCTGACGCCGGCTGCGGCGGAGGGCGGCCTCTCCGGCGAGGAGACCTACAACACCTACTGCGTCGCCTGCCATGCCGCCGGCGTCGCCGGTGCACCGAAGTACGGTGACGCGGAGGCCTGGGAGCCGCGCCTGGCCAAGGGCATCGAGACGCTCTACGAGAGCACCTACAACGGCCTGAACATCATGCCGCCGCGCGGCACCTGCTCGCAGTGCTCCGACGAGGACCTGCGCAACGCCGTCGACTACATGGTCTCTGCCGTCCAGTGACCCCTCCTCGGGACCCGCGGCCCCGCCGCGGATCCCGGTTTCTCCTTCCGGCACGCGTGCTCGGGCCAGCCGTTCCGGCGCGGCGTCGTCGTGCGCGTCAGTCCAGCAGACCCCGGAGCGCGTCCAGGGACGCGCGGGCCCGCGCCTCGCGCCGCTCCGGCGGCTCGTCCTCGCGCCCTTCCCAGGCCAGCACCTCGTCCGGGAGTTCCGCGAGGAAGCGGCTCGGCTCCCGCGGGAGCGTCTCTCCGCGCAGCCGCCGGCGCTTCGCGAGCGTGAGCGTGAGCGTTTCCTGGGCCCGGGTGAGCCCCACGTAGGCCAGCCGTCGCTCCTCCTGGATCTGCTCCTCCGTGGTGCAGTTCCGGTGCGGAAGCAGCTCCTCCTCCATGCCCATGAGCCAGACGTGGGGGAACTCGAGGCCCTTGGAGGCGTGGAGCGTGAGCAGCTGGACGCGCTGCGGGTCCGGCCCGTCGCCGTCGTCGTCGACGTCGTCCAGGAGGAGGGAGCGGAGCACCTCGTCCGGCGCGTCGCCCTCGGCGCTCCGCCGTTCCACGGCGCGCAGCAGCAGCTCCACGTTCGCCCAGCGGGCGCGGGCGCGCTCCCGCGCCTCGCCCTCCCGGCCACCGGCTTCCCGACGCAGCCAGCCCTCGTAGTCGATTTCCTCGAGCAGGCCCCGGAGCGCCGTCGCGGGCTTCTCCAGGCGCCGGCGCCAGCCCGCGAGCCAGTCCGCGAACTGCACGAGGCGCCGGGCCGGCGTGGCGCCGGCCTCCGCGGCCAGCGCCGGATCCCCCACGGCCGGGAGGAGCGCCGAGCGCCGCCGCGCCGCCACGCGCTGCAGGGCCGTGAGCGTCGCCGTGCCGAGCTGCCGGCGCGGCACGTTCACCACCCGCAGGAAGGCCCCGTCGTCGTCGGGGTTCACGAGCAGGCGCAGGTAGGCGATGGCGTCGCGGATCTCCGATCGGTCGAAGAAGGAGCCGCCGCCGCTCACCCGGTAGGGCACCTTCAGGGCCTGCAGGCGCAGCTCCAGGCGCTTCACCTGATGGTTCGAGCGGTAGACCACGGCGAAGTCGCCCCAGGGCGCCTTCCAGCGCAGCTGCCGGTCCACGAGCTCGGCCGCGATCCGGTCCGCCTCCGCCTCGTCGTCGTCCACGCGGAGCACGCGGACCAGCTCGCCCGGTCCCCGGTCGCTCCAGAGCCGCTTCTCGAAGAGGTGCGGGTTGTGGCCGATGAGCGCGTTCGCGGCCTTGAGGATGTGCGTGCGCGAGCGGTAGTTCTGCTCGAGCTTCACCACCGTGAGGGCGGGGTAGTCCCGCGCGAGCTGCACGAGGTTGTCCGGCCGTGCTCCGCGCCAGGCGTAGATCGACTGGTCGTCGTCACCCACCACCGTGAACGCCCCGCGGTCGCCCGCGAGCAGCCGGAGCAGGGCGTACTGCGCGCCGTTCGTGTCCTGGTACTCGTCCACGAGCAGGTGGCGCACGCGGGCCTGCCAGGTGGCGCGCCACTGCGCCGAGTCGCGGAGCATGCGCACCGGATGGACGATGAGGTCGTCGAAGTCGACGGCGTTGCTCGCCCGCAGGTGCTCCGCGTAGCCGGCGTAGAGGGCGGCGTGCAGGCGCTCGGCGCCGGAGCGCACGGTGTCCGCCGCCGCAGCGGGATCCACGAGATCGTTCTTCCAGCGGGAGACCGCTGCCGCCGCCGCGCGCACCGTGTCCCGGAGCACGGCGGGATCGGCGTCGTCGCCGAGCTGCAGGCGGGCGAGCTCCCGGAGCAGGGACTCGGCGTCGCCGGCGTCGACGATGGAGAAGCCGCTGCGCAGGCCCGCGGCCGCGGGGTTCTCCCGGAGGATCCGGAGCCCGAGGCGGTGGAAGGTCGAGATGGAGACCGCGCGCCCCCCGGAGCCGGCGGTCTCGGCGACCCGGGCGCTCATCTCCCGGGCTGCCCGGTTCGTGAAGGTCACGGCGAAGACCTGTTCCGGCGCCAGCCCGCCCCGCGCCAGGAGATGAGCGATCTTCGCGGTGATCACCCGCGTCTTGCCGCTGCCGGCCCCGGCGAGCACGAGCAGGGGCCCCTGGGCGTGCTCGACGGCGCTGCGCTGCTGGGGGTTCAGATCCACGGTCGGCGCGGGCTCCGGCGGGCGAGGGGCGCGCAGTCTACCAGCCGCGCGCGCTCCGTCTTCCCGTGCCTCGCGGTGCGCTCCGCCCGGGCCCGCGGGCGGTCTCAGGGCGTGGCGTCCGGCTCCGGCGCGAGGCTCTCGCGGTAGGACAGCGCCTCGGCGACGTGGCCCGCCTCGATCGCTTCGGCGCCCTCGAGGTCGGCCACCGTGCGGGCCACGCGCAGGCACCGGTGCCAGGCGCGGGCGGACAACCCTAGGCGCTCCGCCGCGCGTTCGAGGAGGGCCAGGCCCGCGGCATCCGGGCGGCAACGACGTTCCGTGGCCGTCGGGTCCAGGCGCGCGTTGACGCAGCCCTGGCGCGCCAGCGCGCGGGCCCGGGCGTCCGCGACGGCGCGGCGGGCCCGGGCGTCCTCGTCCTCGTCCCGCGTCCGTTCGCCGCGGGCCCCGGCCGCGAGCACCTCCACGGGAATCGCCGGCACCGGGACGTGCAGATCGATGCGGTCGAGGAGCGGCCCGGAGATGCGGGCGCGGTACCGGCGCGCGGCGTCCGGAGGGCACACGCAGGCGACGCCGCCCCGGCAGTCGCGCCCGTCCGGGCAGGGGTTCATGGCGGCGACCAGCTGGAAGGCGGCCGGGTAGCGGACCCGGAAGCGGGCGCGGGCGATGACGATCTCGCCCGCTTCGAGCGGCTCGCGCAGGGTCTCGAGGGCGTGGCGCGAG
>JAZBPF010000562.1:0-2648 GCA_036351515.1 Pseudomonadales bacterium
GAGACGGCCAGGATTCCGCCGGGCGTGAGGAAACGTCTCCAGGAGCGCACTCCGTTCTCGAAGCCCATGTTGTAGATGGCGCCTTCCGACCAGATCGCGTCGAGGCTCCGCTCTCCGAACGGCAGCTCATCCATGGAGGCCGCGAGCGTCTCGATACGGGTCGAGAGCCGTTCTCCCTCTGCGGCCGCCTCGAGTTGGTGGAGAAAGTCGGGCAGAAAATCCACAGCGGTCACGGTCGCGTCCAGCTCTCGAGCGAGAACGAGGGTGGACGCGCCCGTTCCACAGCCGATGTCGGCGATCCGCAGTTCCTTCCTGCCTCGCAGGCCGGAAAGCGTGATGGCGAGTCGGGTCTCCTCGTCTCCCCCCGGCCCCTGCCGTCGCCCCTCCCGGTGTAGATCCACGAGCAGTTCGAGTTCGTTCATGCCGGCGTTCCTCGGTGTGGGTGTCCAGAAGTCGTGGCGCTTGAGAGGCGGGATCTGTGGGTGTCCAGGAGTCGAGAGAGCGATGGGTGTCCAGGAGTCGGGATCGGGAGGGGGGGCCGGGTGGATGTCCAGGATCGGGGGTCAGCGGAATTCGTTGAGGCCGACGAAGGTGCCGCCGTTGCGGCGGGCGAGTTCGCGCATGAGGGTCGCGAAGCGGATGCCGGTGGCCTGGAGGTTCTCGGGGCGGGCGAACTGCACGGGGAAACCGACGCCGTGGATGCGCACGCGGCGCTGGCCGGTCTCGTCGGCGCGGTTGATGAGGTCGACGGTGTCGACGACGCTCGAGATGGACTCGCCGGTGAACTCGTCTCCGAAGACGTAGATGGAGATCTTCCGGTCCGGGGCCCAGAAGGTGCGGATCGCGGTCGTGATCCCCTCCACCGGCGAGGAGTTCGAGAACGGGTTCCAGCTGCGCAGGCGCTCGATGATCACCCGCCGGCGGCCGGGCGTGTCGGGAATCCACTGCCCGGCGTAGTTGGAGAACATGTAGTCCCCCATGTCGTTCATCACCTGGATGCCCTTCACCTCGGGGTAGACCTCCAGGGTCTCGACGAGCTTCTCGATCATCAGGTTCCAGGAGTAGTTGAACATGCTCCCGGACGTGTCGATGACGAAGATGATGTACTCGGAGTCGACGGGGATCCCGCCGACGAGATCGTTCTGCCGCTGGAAGTCCCGACCGAGGAGCCGTTCCATCTCCTCCGTGAGGCTCTGGCGCGCCGTCGCGAGGGACTCGGCCTGCCCCTCGACGGACTCGGCGCGGCCCCGGGCCGCCTGCAGTGCGGCGTCCGTGGTGGAGAACTCGCGCTCGAGCACGGCGATGCGGTTCAGGGCCTCCTCGAGCTCCTGGCGCTTCGTCGACAGCTCCCGGCGCACCTCGCGGGTCTCCCCCCGGATGTCGAAGAGCTCGCGCTGCAGCTTCGCGAGCATGCCCTCGAGATCCTCCGTGCTCTGCTCGAGCACCACCGGCTCCACGGTCTTGGTGATGATCAGCAGCAGGATCACCGCGCCGAAGCCGCAGGAGATCACGTCCAGGAAGGACAGCCCGGACTCGGCGACCTCGCGACGTCCCCGGCGCGCCATCAGGGCCAGTCCTCGGAGGGGCTCATGAAGCTGCCGCCCGTGTAGGCCGCGAGCTTCCAGTAGTTGGACGCGGCCATGGGATCGCCCTCGAGGGGCAGCAGGATGACGTTCACGGGAATCCCCGGCGGCAGGGCCTGGCGCGCCTCGGCGAAGAGCTGCTCCCGCTCTCGCCCGGAGACGGTCCCGCGCCGGGGCTCGCGCTCGTCCCGGGTCGGGAGGCCGTCCGTGATCAGGTAGATGTTGTCCGGCAGGGGGGAAAGCTCCCCGGCCGCGGCGAAGACGCTGCGCAGGTCCGTCCCCCCGGAAGGGAGCCGCCCGCGGACCGCGGCGAGGGCCTCGCCGAGCCGGTTGCCGTCGACGGCGAGCCACTGGCCGGCGGTGCCCTCGAGCGCCGGCTGCCAGCCGGCGGAGAAGGTGTAGACCTGGAAGCGGCTCGTGAGCGGGAGCTGCGCCGTGAGCCAGGCCACGGTGCCGAGGGTCCGGCGCCACTTCTGCGCCTCGCGCTGGCGGTCGGGGCTCATGTTCCGGCGCCGGAGGATGTTCACGATGGTCTCGTCGAGCATGCTCGCCGAGGTGTCCACGAGGATCAGCACCCGCTCCCCGCCCACCACGAGCCCGGTCAGGTACTGGCGGTTGCCCTCGCCGGTGACCGCCACCGCCGCCGACCCCCGCGTGTCCTCCCCGAAGGAGCCCCGGTCGGCGCGCTCGTCCTCCAGTTCCTCCACGGCCGCCGCGAGCTCCTGCACCTCGGACTCGCGCTGGGCGGTCTGCTCGCGCAGCAGCTGCAGGCGCGTCTTCCGGTCCGTGGTGGCCTCCCGGAGCTCCGTGGTCCGCGCCTGCGCGTCGTCGAGGCGGGCCTCGGCCGCGTCGAGGGCCTCGCGCAGGCGCACCATGTCGAGCTGGCCGTCGCGGACGTCCTCCTCGATGCGGTTCACCTCGGCGATGAGGTTCGCGTTCACCTCGTCCGCGTGCACCTCCATGGAGTGCTTGGTGATCAGGAACACGAGCACGACGGCGCCGAAGCCGCAGGACATGATGTCCAGGAAGGCGAGGTTGAAGGTCGCGCTGCCGCGCCGCCGCCGC
>JAZBPF010000563.1:0-12298 GCA_036351515.1 Pseudomonadales bacterium
GAGCCCGAGGCGTTCGGCGAGGAGCCGCCGGGCGCGATGCAGCTGGGCCTTGCAGGTGCCGGCGGCGATGCCGAGCAGCGCTCCCGCCTCCTCGTGGGAATGGCCGTGGATGCCGACCAGCACGAGCACGTCGCGCGCCCGGGGCGGCAGGGCCGCGACGGCGCGCTCCAGGGCGAGGTCGCCCACGTCCGCCCCGGCCTCGGCCGGGGCCGCGAAGGCCTCCTCGTCGATCTCCTCCGTGGGCCGGTTCCCGGCGCGTCGGCGCTGGTCGAGCACCTCGTTCACGGCGATGCGGTGCAGCCAGGTGGAGAAGCGACTGCGCGCCTCGAACTCCGGCAGGCGCAGCCAGGCCTTCACGAAGGTCTCCTGCAGGCAGTCCTGGGCCATCGCCTCGCTGCGCCCGGTCATGCGCAGACACAGCGCGTGGATCCGGGGGGCGTGCCGACGGTAGAGGGCCTCGAAGGCCTCCCGGTCCCCGTCGCGCGCGCGGGCGAGCTGGTGCGCCTCGGCGTCGGCATCCGCCGCGGGGGCGCGGGTGGCTGCGGGGGAGGAGGTGGGGGCGGCGGCCGGCGTCGTCATGGGCGCTTGGACGCGCCGGCGGAGCGGAAGGTTTGAACGCGCCTCAGCCGAAGAGCATGTCCGCGACGAACGGGTTCGAGCGCCGTTCCTGGCCGAAGGTGGAGACGGGGCCGTGCCCGGGGATGAAGGTCACGTCGTCGCCGAGGGGGAAGAGCCGTTCGCGGATGCTCGCGACGAGCTGGTCGTGGTTGCCGCGCGGGAAGTCGGAGCGGCCGATGGAGCCCTGGAAGAGCACGTCGCCCACCACGGCGAGGCGTGCCTCGCGCTGCACGAACACGACATGCCCCGGCGTATGGCCCGGGCAGTGGCGGACGTCGAAGGTCAGGGCGCCGACGGTCACCGTGTCGCCGTCCTCGAGCCAGCGGTCGGGCTCGAAGGGCCGGGCCCCGGCGAAGCCGAAGCGGGCACCCTGCTCGGCCAGGGACTCGATGAGGAAGGTGTCCTCGCGGTGCGGGCCCTCGATGGGCAGTCCCTCGGCGGCGGCGAGCTCCGCCGTGGCGCCGGCGTGGTCGATGTGCGCGTGGGTGATCAGGATCTTCTCGAGGGTCACGCCGGCCTCGGCGACGGCGGCGCGGATGCGGTAGACGTCCCCGCCCGGGTCGACCACCGCGGCCCGGCCGGTCTCCGTGCACCAGAGCAGGGAGCTGTTCTGCTGGAACGGCGTGACCGGAACGATCATGGCCTTCAGGGACATGGGAGATCCTCCGGCACCGCGGGTCGAGGCGCGGGCGCTCAGTGTCGCGTCGGGGGCGGGCCCGAGTCGAGGTTCTCCTCGACGAAGACCGTGCGCCCCACGCGCCGGCCCACGAGGGCGCAGCCCGTGGCGAAGGCCTTCTGGGCCTCGTCGTTGCACCAGGCCCAGTCGCAGCCGCGGGCGTCCGTGAGCAGGCGCCAGTGGCCGGAGATGTAGACCTCGCCGAAGCGCAGCTCGACGCACCAGTCGTGCCAGATGCCGTCGTTGCCGTCCTCCTCGTACTCCTGCTCCACGAGGCGGCAGTAGTTCGTGGTGTGGGCGTCGTGGGCGAGGGTCTCGGCGACGATCAGCCCCTCGTCCACGCAGCTCTGCCAGCTCGTGTGGACCTCGTCGGCGGAGCCGAGCACGGAGCCGGAGATCGCCGCCGGCGTGAGCGAGAGGGTGAGCGGGCTGTCCCAGTCGGGATCGAGGCTGCGCTTGCTCATGGGTCTTCCCCGCGTGCGGACCGGCGACGCCGGCCCCGTGGTTCAGAGGCTCTCGGCGAAGTAGGCCTTCACGTACGCCTCGAGGTCGGCCATCGGTACGCGCTCCTGCGCCATGCTGTCGCGGTCCCGGACCGTGACCGTGCCGTCGCCCTCGAGGGTCTCGAAGTCGACGGTGACGCAGATCGGCGTGCCGACCTCGTCGTGGCGGCGGTAGGCCTTGCCGATGTTGCCCGTGTGCTCGTAGAGGATCCGGCCGAGACCGAGGCGCTGGAGCCGCTGCTTCGCGGACCGCGCCGTCTCGACGATGCCCTCGTGGTTCTTCTTCAGGGGGATCACGGCCACCTTCACCGGCGCCAGATGGCGCGGGAAGGCGAGCACCGTGCGCTCGGAGCCGTTCTCGAGCTGCTCGACGCGGTAGGCCTCGTTCAGCACCGCGAGCACGCCGCGGTCGACCCCCGCGGAGGGTTCGATCACGTAGGGGACGGTCCAGGTCTTGCTCTCCGGGTCCTGCACGGCCAGGCGCGTGTTCGAGTCCCGGTTCTCGAGCCCCTCGGCGGTGAGGTTCAGCTCGCCCTGGCCCTTCGTGTGCGAGCCGAGGTCGAAGTCCGTCCGGTTCGCCACGCCCTCGAGCTCCTCGAGGCCGTGCGGGAAGCGGTACATGATGTCCGTGGTGGCCTTGGAGTAGTGCGCGAGCTCGTCACCGGGCACCACGAGCAGCTCGAGTCGGTCCTCGGGGATGCCCTGGGCCTTCCACCAGGCCACGCGCGCCTCGACCCAGTAGCGATGCCAGTCGTCGTCCGTGCCCGGCTCGACGAAGAACTCGAGCTCCATCTGCTCGAACTCGCGCACGCGGAAGATGAAGTTCCGGGGCGTGATCTCGTTGCGGAAGGCCTTGCCGATCTGGGCGATGCCGAAGGGGGGGCGGCGGGAGGTCGCGTCCACCACGTGGCGGAAGTTCGTGAAGATCGCCTGCGCCGTCTCCGGCCGCAGGTAGGCGAAGTGGCCGCCGTCGTCCACGGGCCCCACGTTCGTGCGGAACATGAGGTTGAAGGGCCGCGGCTCCGTGAGGTCCTTCGAGCCGCAGGCCGGGCAGCTGTCGCCGATGTGGTCCGCCCGCCAGCGCGCCTTGCAGGAACGGCAGTCCACGAGCGGATCGGAGAAGGTGGCCTCGTGCCCCGAGTACTTCAGGGTCAGGCGGTGCGTGAGGATCGCCGCGTCGAGGCCCTCGACGTCGTCGCGCTCGTAGACCATGGACCGCCACCAGGCGGCCTTCAGGTTGTTCTTGAGCTCGACGCCGAGGGGGCCGTAGTCGTAGAGCCCCTGGAGGCCGCCGTAGACGTCACCGGACTGGAAGATGAAGCCGCGTCGCTTGCACAGCGAGACGAGCTCTTCCATGGACTGGGCCGGCACGAGCGCCTCCTGGGGACAGGAATTCGGGGGCGCGCACTATAGCCGATCCGGGTCCCTCCGGGCAGGTCGTCTCCGCTGCGGGCCGGGGGCGGAAGCGCCTCAGGCGCCGGCGCCGCGGGGCTCGCCGCCGTGCAGGTCCCGCTCCCGGCGCAGGGCCTCGCGCATGAGCTCGGGGCGCTCCCAGGGGCTCCTCCGACCGGAGTAGAGGACGTGACCGCCCGACTTCAGCACCCAGACCCGGGCTTCGCGATTGCGCTCGATCTTCATCGTGGGCTCCACCGCGCAGGACTCCTGCCGCAGGATGTTGGTGGGGCGCGGGGCGGGACGGAAATGGCGGCTGGTTCTAAGCACAGGGCGCTGTGGCGGCTGCTTCGTTCTTTGGCCCGGCTGGCGCGGCCTGCGGCGGCGCGCGCCGGAGCGAGGGCGCGCGGGCCGGTCGACGAGCGGACTCGCGAGCGCCGCGAGCGGCACCCGCGCCCCGTCCCGCAGTCCGACGGGGGGCAACCGGGGGCGCTTGAGCGCCGGCGGCGCTTTCGCCTAGGCTCGATGCTAATGCAACGTCATTAACGCCTGCGCGCAGGCGGAGGGAGGAGCACGCACCATGGCCGCAGCAGGGGAAGGCATCCGCATCCGTCTGGAGCCCGAGGACGAGTACACCCATCCGATCGAGGCGGCGCAGAACTTCAACGAGTCGATGTACTTCAACGTCTTCGACCCGGAGCGCAGGATCGGCGGCTGGTTCCGCCTCGCCAACCGGCCGAACGAGGGGCGGGGCGAGATGTCCTGCTGCGTCTATCTGCCCGACGGACGCATCGGCTTCATGTTCAAGCGTCCCGAGTGCACGACGAACGACGCCTTCGACAACGGCGGCATGAAGTTCGAGGTGCTCGAGCCGTTCGAGCGCGTGCGCATCGCCTACGAGGGCTCGCTCTGCGTGCTCGCGAACCCGCTCGAGATGATGGATCCGGGCCGCGCGTTCAAGAGCAACCCGATCGTCAAGGCGCGCATCGAGATCGACTACGAGGGCGTCTCGCCCATGTTCGGCGGGGAGCCCGTGAAGGCCGACGGCTCGCCCATCGAGGAGAAGGCCGAGGAGGCCTTCGCCCGGGGCCACTACGAGCAGCACCTCGAGGGCCGGGGCTCGATCACCGTCGGCGACGAGCGCTTCGAGCTCCACGGCTACGGGCTCCGGGACCACTCCTGGGGGCCCCGCTACTGGCAGAACATCCACTGGTACCGCTGGCTGCCCATGAACTTCGGGCGCGACTTCGCGATGATGCTGTCCATCGTCACGCGGCCCGACGGCACCCAGCGCCAGGGCGGCATGGTGCTCGAGCACGGCGAGTACAAGCTCATCCGCGAGGTGACGATCGCCTCGGAGTACGACGAGCACGACTGCCAGACGCGCATGCGCTGCACGGCGCGCACGGACGAGCGCAGCTACGAGGTCACGGGCGAGGTGCTCTCGCTGATCCCGCTGCGCAACCGGCGCACGAGTCCGGACGGCGAGGAGCTCGTGACGCGCATCACCGAGGGCATGACCCGCTACGAGTGCGACGGTCAGGTGGGCTACGGCCTGTCCGAGTACCTCGATCAGATCGTCGACGGGGAGCCCGTGGGCAAGCGTACGGGCACCTGAACGGGCGGCCGTCCCGCGAGGGGAACGGCCGTGGCACGACCCCGCCCCGCCCGGGGGCGGGCCGGGAGACGGAGGGAGTCTTGAGCAACCAGGATCCGGCGCTCGCCGAGGCGCTGCGGACACCGCTCGCGCGCGAGCTCGGTGCGCGCCTCGGCGGCGATCCGGCCGTCGAGGGGCTGCGCCGCCTGACCGCCGGGGCGGCGAACGAGACCTGGCGCTTCGACGCCGTCGGGCCCGCGGGTCGCCTCGACTGCGTGCTGCGCCGGGCGCCCTACGCCGCCTCGGCCGAGGCCGAGGCGGCGCCGCAGGACGCGACGAACCTCGGCAAGGCCGGCGAGGCGCGGGTGCAGGCCGCCGCGCGGGCGGCGGGGGTGCCGGCGGCGGAGGTGCTCTTCGTGCTCGCGCCGGAGGACGGCCTCGGCGAGGGCTACCTCATGGCGGCCCTCGAGGGCGAGACGATCCCGCGCCGGATCCTGCGCGACGAGGCCTTCGCGGCCCTGCGCCCGCGCCTCGCGACGCTCTGCGGCGAGACCCTCGCGCGGCTCCACGCGGCGGATCCGGCGGCGCTGCCGCCGCTGCAGGCGTCGACGGCCGAGACCCAGCTCGCCCGCTACGGAGAGCTCTACCGCTCCTTCGGCCAGCCCGTGCCGGTCTTCGACCTCGCCCTGCGCTGGCTCGCGGACCGGGCCCGGCCGCCGGCGCGCACGACCCTGGTCCACGGCGACTTCCGCAACGGCAACTTCATGGTGGGCCCCGAGGGCATCCGCGCCGTGCTCGACTGGGAACTCGCCCATCTCGGCGACCCCATGGAGGACCTCGGCTGGATCTGCGTGACCTCCTGGCGCTTCGGGCAGCTCGACCGGCCCGTGGGCGGCTTCGGCTGCCGCGAGGACCTCTTCGCGGGCTACGAGGCGGCCGGGGGCACGCCCGTGGACGCGGAGCGCGTACGCTTCTGGGAGATCCTCGGGACGCTGAAGTGGGGCGTCATGTGCATGATGATGACGCGGGCGCATCTCTCGGGCATGACCCGCTCCGTGGAGCGGGCCGCCATCGGCCGCCGCGTCTCGGAGACGGAGCTCGACCTGCTCGAGCTGCTCGCGCCGGCGGCGGGAGGGACGCCATGAGCGATCAGCGACCGGACGCGCGCGAGCTCGTGGAGGCGGTGCGCGAATTCCTCGAGCGCGAGGTGCAGCCGAAGCTCGAGGGGAGCACGGCCTTCCACGCCCGCGTGGCCGTGAACGTGCTCGCCATCGTCGAGCGCGAGCTCGCCGAGGGCGCGGCGCTCGATGCCGGCGAGCGCGAGCGGCTCGTCGCCCTGCTCGGGGAGGAGGGCGAACTCGGCGCCCTGAACGAACGACTCGTGGCGCGGATCCGCGTCGGCGAGCTCACGGTGGACGACCCGGCGCTCGTCGCGCATCTGCGCGCGACGATCCTCGGACGTCTGGGGATCGACAATCCGCGCTACGGGAGCTACCAGCGAGCCCTCGGCCGCGGATGACGAAGGGCCCCGGGAACCGGGGCCAGGGGAGAGAGAGATGGTCGCCATCGCCGGCGGTTGGAACTACGGGAACATCCTGGACGCGGTCGCGGAGGTCCTTCCGGGGGAGAAGCCCGCGCTGATCCACGGGGACACGGTCCGCAGCTGGGCCGACTTCACGCGCCGCACCAACAACCTCGCGCGGGCGCTCCGCGCCCGGGGCGTGGAGACCGGCGACAAGGTCGCCTTCTACCTGCGCAACCACCCCGCCTACCTCGAGTTGCTCGGCGCCTGCTTCAAGGGCCGCTTCACGCACGTCAACGTGAACTACCGCTACGTGGACGAGGAGCTCGCCTACATCCTCGACAACTCGGACGCGAAGGTGGTCCTGTTCGCGAGCGAGTTCGCCGGCCACGTCCGTGCGCTGAAGCCGCGGCTGCCGAAGGTGGCCGTCTGGGTCGAACTCACGGCGGACGGGACGCCGACCGTGGAGGGGGCCGTCGACTTCGACGCCCTCTGCGAGGAGGGGGACGGCGCGCCCCTCGGCCTCGAGCGCTCCGGGGACGACCTCCTGTTCCTCTACACGGGGGGCACCACCGGCATGCCGAAGGGCGTCATGTGGGCGCACGACGATCACTGGCACGCGGGCACCGCCGGGGCCACGGTGGCGACGGAGCTGGTCCCGCCGGCGTCGCTCGCCGAGCACGCGGAGAACGTGCGCCGGGCCGGCGGCGGCGCGCGGCTCATGCCCTGCTGTCCGCTCATGCACGGCACGGGCCTGTTCACGGCGATCGGCACGCTCGCCCAGGGGGGCAGCGTGGTCACGCTCGAGGGCCTGAGCTTCGATCCCGAGGAGTGCCTCGCGGCGGTCGACCGCTGGCAGGTCAACGGCCTCGCCATCGTCGGCGACGCCTTCGCCAAGCCCCTGCTGCGGGCGCTCGACGCGGCGGACGGGAAGTACGACGTCTCCTCGCTGCTCTCCATGGTGTCCTCCGGCGTCATGTGGTCCATGGAGGTGAAGCAGGGGCTGCTGCGCCACAACCCGGCCCTGGTGCTCACGGACTCCTTCGGGGCCTCCGAGGCGGTCGGCTTCGGCCGCTCCGACACGACCGTGGACGGCACCGTGCAGACCGCCCGCTTCGTGCTCGGGGAGCACTGCAAGGTGTTCACGGAGGACTTCCGGGAAGTGAAGCCCGGCGATCCGGAGCCGGGCTTCGTGGCGCGGGCCGGCGCCATTCCGCGCGGCTACTACAAGGATCCGGAGAAGACCGCGAAGACCTTCCCGGTCATCGACGGCGTGCGCTATTCCATGCCCGGCGACTGGGTGCGCGTGGAGGCCGACGGCTCCCTCGTGCTCCTCGGCCGCGGCAGCGTGTGCATCAACACGGCCGGGGAGAAGGTCTACCCGGAGGAGGTCGAGGAGGTCCTCAAGGGCCACGCCTCCGTGGACGACGCGCTGGTGGTGGGCATCCCCGACGAGAAGTGGGGGCAGATGGTGACCGCGGTGGTACAGCTCCACCCCGGGGCGTCCCTCGACGAGGAGGCGCTGCGCGCCCACGCGCGCACGCACCTCGCCGGCTACAAGACGCCGAAGCGCATCCTCGCCCGGGAGACGCTCGGGCGCGCCAGCAACGGCAAGGCCGACTACAAGCTGATCACCGCCTGGGCGAAGGCGCAGCTCGGGGTCGCCTGAGCCCTGCCGGGGACCCCGGTGCGTGACCCGGCGCGCCCCGCGCGCCAGAATGCGCGCCCGGACCATCCACGCGACCGAGGGAGAGAGCCATGGCCGTCGCCGAGGGCAGTCTGTTCGACCTGAGCGGCAAGAACGCGGTGATCACCGGATCCTCGAAGGGGATCGGCAGGGCGATCGCCGAACAGCTCGCGCTGCACGGCGCGAACGTCGTCATCTCCTCGCGCAAGGCGGACGCCTGCCAGGCGGTCGCCGACGAGATCAACGGAAAGCTGGGGGCCGGCGCGTCGAACCGGGCGGTGGTGATCCCCGCGCACATCGGCGACAAGGACGCGCTGCAGCAGCTCGTGGACCGCACCCACGAGGAGCTCGGGCAGATCGACGTGCTCGTGTGCAACGCCGCCGTGAACCCCTACTACGGCCCCTCGAAGGACATCCCCGACTCCGCCTTCGAGAAGATCATGCAGTGCAACGTGCTCTCCAATCACTGGCTCTGCCACATGGTGCTGCCGGAGATGGAAGCGCGCGGGGACGGCTCCATCCTCATCGTCTCCTCCGTCGGCGGGCTCCACGCGAGCACCACCATCGGCACCTACAACATCTCCAAGGCCGCGGACTTCCAGATGGTCCGCAACCTCGCCGCGGAGTACGGGCCGAAGGGCATCCGCGTGAACGCCATCGCCCCGGGCCTGATCCGCACGGACTTCGCCCGCGCCCTCTGGGAGAACCCGGACACGCTGAAGCGCGTGACCTCCACGGTGCCGCTGCGGCGCATCGGCGAGCCCGAGGAACTCGCCGGCGTCGCCGTGTTCCTGGCCTCGAGGGCCGGCTCCTACGCGACGGGCCAGAACTGGATCGTCGACGGCGGCTCCACCATCGTCTGAGCCCGCACGGGGCGCCGGGAGGCGCCCCGTGCAACACGGAGGCGCCTTGCTCGGCTACCAGCACCGCTACCACGCGGGCAATCACGCGGACGTGCTCAAGCACACGGTGCTGGTGGCGCTCCTCGAGCACCTCCTGCGCAAGGACAAGCCCTTCTCCTACGTGGAGACCCACGCGGGCACCGGGGTCTACGACCTGGAAGGCCCCGAGGCGCTGCGCCAGCGGGAGCACGAGACGGGCATCGCCCGGCTCTGGGCGCGGGAGGATCTCCCGGAGGTCGTCGCCGCCTACGTGCGCCGGGTCCGCGAGCTCAACCCGGACGGGGTCCTGCGCCGCTATCCCGGTTCCCCGGCGCTGGCCCTCGCGCTCCGGCGGCCGTCCGATCCGGTCGACCTCTTCGAGCTCCATCCCGGAGAGTTCGCCCGGCTGCAGGACGCCTTCGGCGGCGCACCCCGCCTGCGCCTCGTGCAGGGCGACGGCCTCGAGGGCTGCATCGGTCTGTTGCCGCCGCCCTCGCGCCGAGGGCTCGTGCTCGTGGACCCGTCCTGGGAGCTGAAGACGGACGTGGACGCGGTGCTGCGCATGCTCCGGCACGCGCACCGGCGCTTCGACGGCGGTGTCTTCGCGATCTGGTATCCGGTGGTGGAGCGCGCGCGCTGCGAACGCTTCTGCCGCCGCGTCCGGGAGACCGGCATCCGCGACGTGCTGCGCTTCGAACTCTGCGTGGCGGCCGACGCGGAGGCGCGCGGCATGACCGGCAGCGGCATGGTGGTGGTGAACCCGGCCTTCACGCTCGAGGCGCGGATGCGCGAGGCGCTGCCCTGGCTCGAGGCGACCCTCGGCGAGGGTCGCGGGCGCTGGCTCGTGCAGCGGCTGGCGGAGGAATAGGGGCCGATCCCGTCGGGACCGGCCCCGGGGGGGGCTACTGGCCCTGGCCGAGAGAGTAGCCGGGGACGCCGTCGAAGTTGTAGAGGTGCTCGGTCTTCACGAAGTCGATCCCGGCCTGCTCGAAGGCGCCGAGCAGGGCCACGACGTCCTTCGCCCGGCCCCCGTCCCGGAACGTGAAGCGGCAGCGCCAGTGGTCCGTGCGGAAGGTTTCGGGCAGGCCGTGCGGCCAGACCTTGGTGCCCCGGTTCGTGATCATCTCGAGCGTGGCGCGATCGCCCGGGGTCGCGGCCTGCAGCCGTTCGGCGAGGGCGTCGGCGTCCTCGCTGGCCCAGTGCACGAAGACGTCGATGCCGACGAGATCCTTCTTCTGCGGCGGCAGGCGCCGCGCCTCCGGGATGCGGAACGGCGCGTGGTCGTGGCCGTAGCTGACCGCGGCGAGGCGCGTCGGGGAGGTACCGAGGCGCTCGATCACGGCGTCGGCGAAGGCGGCTGTCCCGACCCGGGCCTGGCTCGTGCCCTCGCGGTAGATGTCGCCGGTGTGGATGCCGTCCTCGATGGTCGCGAGCCAGGCGTTGTGGATCCGCGCGGCGACTTCCGGTTGCCCCACGTGCACCAGCATCTGCACGCCCGCGAGGAGCAGCCCCGAGGGGTTGGCGATGCCCTGGCCGGCGATGTCCGGGGCCGAGCCGTGGATCGCCTCGAACATGGCGCAGTGCTCGCCGATGTTCGCCGAGGCCCCGAGGCCCACGGAGCCGCTCACCTCCGCGGCGACGTCGGAGATGATGTCGCCGTAGAGGTTCGAGGTGACGATCACGTCGAAGAGCTCCGGCCGCGTGGCCAGGCGCGCGGTGCCGATGTCGATGATCCAGTGGTCGTGCTCGAGCTCCGGGTACTCGGCGGCGACCTCCTCGAAGATCCGGTGATAGAAACCGTCCGTGATCTTCATGATGTTGTCCTTCGAGAAGCAGCTCACCTTGCGGCGGCCGTTCGCGCGGGCGTACTCGAAGGCGTAGCGGATGATGCGCTCGGTGCCGGGGCGGGAGATGAGCTTCAGGCACTGGGCGACCTCGTCGGTCTGCCGGTGCTCGATGCCCGCGTAGAGGTCCTCCTCGTTCTCGCGGACGATCACGAGGTCCATCTCCGGATGGAGCGTCGGCACGAAGGGCGCGAGGGACGTGCAGGGGCGCACGTTCGCGAACAGGCCGAGGGACTTGCGGACGGTCACGTTCAGGGACTTGAAGCCGCCGCCCAGGGGCGTCGTGATCGGCGCCTTGTAGAACACGCGGGTGCGCCGCAGCGAGTCCCAGGCCGAGGGCTCGATGCCCGAGGAGACGCCCTGGCGGTAGACCTGCTCCCCGATGTCGATGCGCTCCGGCGCGAGGCGGGCGCCCGCCGCCTCGAGGACCCGCAGGCTCGCCTCCATGATCTCCGGACCGATGCCGTCCCCGTGGGCGATGGTGATCGGCACGGGGGCGGCGTCCTGGCGACCCTGCGCGGCGTCAGCGTTCATGCTCTTCCTCTCCTGGATGCGATCGGCCCGGCGAGCCCGGGGTCCTGGCCCGCATCGCTCACCGATTCCCGGCTGCGGCGGCAGAGCTGCCCGGAGGATCCGTCGTTGCGCCCCGATCGGGCGCCTCGTCCTCGTCCGGTGTCTCCACGCCCTCGCGCCGCGATTCGGTGAGCGCCGCGGGCTCGCCGTGGCGCGCGCACCCTAGTCGATCGCCCCCGAGGATTGAAGGGCCCGGCGTCGGCGGACCGCTGCGGCCCGGAGCCTAGCCCGCCCCTCGGGGCTTCGCCCCCCGGGCCCGGGCGCTCAAGGAGCCGGCGGTCGGGCCGATGATCCTCGCGGACCCCCCCTGGAGACGCCCATGGACGCGAAGGACGCGATCGACGCCGGCATCAACGCTCACCGCCTCTGGAAGCAGCGCCTGGCGGAGGCGGTCGCGAGCGGACGTTCGGAGTGGACGCCGGAGGACGTGTGCCGGGACGACGGCTGCGACTTCGGCCGCTGGCTGCGGGAGGGCATCGCGCCCCGGGACCGGGCCACGCCCCACTTCGCCAAGGTGCGGGCGCTCCACGCCGCCTTCCACCAGAGCGCGGGGCAGGTGCTGCGCCTCGCCCTCGGCGGGCGCAGGGCCGAGGCCGAGCAGGCGATCGCCTCGGGGAGTGCCTTCACCAAGGCATCCTCGGCGCTGGTGGTCGCGATGATGGACTGGAAGGCGGCCCGGCGCGGCTGAGGCCGGCCTCGGGCGCTCGGGCCACGGAACGGGGACGGTCAAGGGGACGGATCGATCCTCAGGTGCTCTCGGCCCAGCGGACCAGCTCGCCGGTGTCCAGCGCACCGGCTCGCCGAGCGACGAGGCGCCCGCCGCGGAACAGCAGCAGCGTCGGGATCGAGCGGATCCCGTAGCGGGCCGCGAGGGCCGGGACGGCCTCCGTGTCCACCTTCAGCAGCCGCACCCGCGGCTCCAGCGCCCCTGCCGCGCGCTCGAAGTGCGGGGCCATGGCCTTGCACGGCCCGCACCAGGGGGCCCAGAAGTCCACGAGCAGCGGC
>JAZBPF010000564.1:0-13758 GCA_036351515.1 Pseudomonadales bacterium
GCCGGGCTCCAGGAGGCGGCCACCGGGCATGAAGATCGCGCGGCCGGCCTCGTTGAGCCGGGGAGCCGCCTTCGACAGATCCTCGGCCAGGGTCTGGCTGACGACGAAGCCGTCCCGCGCCAGCGCGATCGCCGGGGCGAGGGCTTCGGCGAGATCGATGGTCCCGTGCGCGCGGAGCGCTTCCGCCCAGCCCGACACCGCCCCGGGCACGGTGATCGTGGCCGGGCCCGAGAAGGGGACCCGTTCGTGGCCCAGCTCGCGGAAGAAGGCCGGAGTCGCCGCACTGCCTGCGCGACCGGAGGCATTGAGCGCATGCACCTCCCCCGAGGATGCATGCCGGATCAAGGCGAAGGCGTCGCCCCCCACACCGTTCATGTGCGGGCGAACGACCGCCAGCACACCGGCCATGGTGACCGCCGCGTCGACGGCATTGCCACCGCGTCGGAGCACGTCGAGACCCGCCTGGGAAGCGAGATGGTGGCCCGCCGTGACCGCCCCGTGGAGTCCGCTCGCCTCCGGCCGGATCGCCACGCCGGGCGTGGCGGCCTCGGCAGTCGCGACGGCGTCGAGGGCCGCCGCGCGCGCGGCGGGGCTCGGTACCGTCGACGCGAGGAGGAAGAGACCGAGGGCCAGCACGAGGCCCGTCGTTCTCGTCGGGAGCGGGCCGGACCTCCGTCGGAGCAGCGCCGGAGCCGCAGGGAATCGGATCGCCATGAACGAGCCTCCAGGTCAGTGGGCGTGATTGGCCGCGGGCGACGGGATCCAGGCCATGTCCGCAGCGCTGCACTCCACGGGTTCCCCGTTCTGCACCACCAGCTCGGCGAAGCGGATGGCGCGCATGTCGTTCAGCGGATCTCCGTCGAGCACCAGGAGATCGGCCATGTGCCCGACCGCGATCCGCCCCAGCATGTCGCCGGCGCCGAGGGCGTCCGCCGCGTCCGCGGTGGCGGAGCGGAGCACCCGACTCGGATCGATCCCGGCCTTCGCGTAGAGCTCGAGCTCTCGATGGAGCGCGACCGCGTGGGCGATGAAGGGCGAATCGGTGCCGGCGACGAAGTGGCCGCCCCCGGCGTCGATGCGACGGAGCGTCTCGAAGGCCGGCGTCATGTCACGACCGGGACGCTCGGTCATGGCGATCGTGGGCACGACCACCACGCCGGAGCGGTTGATCAGCTCGATCACGTCCTGGTAGGCCCAGCCCAGGCGGGACTGCTTGAGCGAGAAACCGCGGCGGCTCGTGGCGCCCAGATGCTCCATGTAGTCGATGCCGTTCGCCACGGCCGGATACAGCTCGTGGGACGTCACCGGGATGCCCTGGAGATGCGCGAGCTCGATGGCCCGGCGCTGCATCCGGTAGTCCTGGCGCACGTAGCTCTTGTAGAGATCGAGGCCCATGGCCTCGGAGAGCTGCGCGGAGACCGCGACCGCCCCGAGGGTGCCGATCGTGTCGGAGACCCCGTAGGACACGCGGGCGCCTTCGTTCAGCGGTCCCGCCGTGAAGACGCGGGGACCGTGCCTCCGGCCGGACGCCTGGGCCTCCCGACGCTCCACCGCGTGATAGGGGTCGTCCCCGGTCTCGCGCACGGTGGTGATTCCGTGGCAGAGGAAGCGGCGACCCAGCGCCTTGCCCTGGGAGATGGACTGGTGCGTGTGGCTCTCGATGAGTCCGGGCATGAGGAAGTGCCCGCGCACGTCGATCACCTCGCCTTCCACCGCAGCGGGGTCGAAGGGCGCGACCACTGCGATGCGGCCGTTCTCGACGCGCACGCCGTAGTCCCCCTCGGGCAGGCGACGCTCCCCGTCGAAGACGGCGTCCGCGCGCAGGGTCAGCGAGCGATCGGGAAGGTCCTGCTGCCAGGAGGGCTCGACGCCCAGGCGACGCGTGCGGCCCGAGGATCGTTCGAAGACCGTGAGGAGCCCACCCTCGAGGTACACCAGCTGCTCGCCGTCTCCGGACCAGGCCGGATTCTCGCCCACGTCCGCGATCCGTCGCGCCGGACCGAAGGTCCCGTCCGGATCGAGCGGCGCGAGCCAGAGGCCGCCGTCGAAGCGGTAGACGAACTCGCCGCGCCGCGACCAGGCGGGGCGATTGAACTGGCGACGACCGAGCGACTCGCCCTCCACCGGCGATACGAAGCGTCCGGTGCCCTCCCCGTCCGCGGCCAGCAGGCGCACCACGTTGAGCCCCTCGCGGAACCGGCTGTTGCTGGGTGCTCGGTGATACACGGCCAGGGTCGTTCCGTCCGGAGACCACGCCGGAGCGCTGGGCCCGAACATGGGTGGCGAGACCTGACGCAGGGCGCCGGAATCGAGCTCCAGGATCTGGACCGTGGCCCCGAGGAACACGCTCGTGAGCGCATCGCGCAGGAAGGCGACGGAGCGACCGTCCGGGGAGAACACCGGCAGGTTCACCGGCTCGGGCAGATCCGTGAGCTGCTCGGTGCGGCCGTCCTCCAGGGTCATCGTCCACAGCTCGGCCTTGCCCGAGCGGTCGCTCACCCACACGACCCGGCGCCCGTCCGGCGAGAAGGTCGGCGACAGGTCGATGAAGTCGTCGTCCGTGAGGCGCTGCACCGCCCCGTCGGGAAGGCTCGCCGTCCAGAGGTCCCCGAGGGCGGCATAGACCAGGCGATCCCCGGCCGGGGAGAGCACGGGATCGATGATCCCGCGGGCCCGCTGCGAGGACCGATCCGCGAAGTCGTAGCGGCGACGCTCGTAGGACGTGCGGTCCAGGCTCACCGTCGCGCGGAAGGCGATGGTGCTCGGTGCCGCCTCGGGGCCGGCCTGGTGCAGGATCCGTCCGTCGCCCGTGTAGAGGAGCGAGCCGTCCGCACCCACGTCCGGGCGGAACGGGAACAGGTCCCCGCCGCTGGCGACCGCGGTGGCCGGCGTGCCGTCCAGCGGCACGCGCAGCAACGTGGCCTCGCGATCGACGAGCGCCACCACGAAGAGGGCGGTGCCGTCGCGAGCCCAGGCCGGGGCGCCGAGCAGTTCGCGCTCGAGCAGGGTGCGCGGCTCCTCGCCCTCCCGACCGACCACGAGGCGATCCCGGGAACCGTCGACGACGAAGGCGAGCGTGTTCCCGTCCGGAGACGGGGTGGGGTAGACCGCGTTCCCCGCGCCGCGGAAGTACGGCGTATCCGGCATCTCGTAGCCGGTCTCCGCCGGATCCGTGAGCCTGCGCACGGCTCCGCTCTCGAGTTCCAGCGCATGGAGCGCATAGCCCCCTTCCGCGTCGGCTGCGTAGTAGAGCGTTCGGCCGTCCGCAGACCAGGCGGGATAGCGCGCGTCGAAGTCCGGAGGCGTGCGTCGTTCGAGGCGACCACCGTCCGGCTCCATGGTGAACACCGAGAAGCCGTTCTCCGCGAAGGCGTAGAAGGCGATCAGGCTCCCGTCCGGAGACCAGACCGGTTCGTGGGCGTCGAGCTCCGGAACGGTCAGCGCGGCGGCCTCGCCCCCCGATGCGTCGAGGGACCAGAGGACCCCCTGGAGCGCCATCACCACGCGCTCGCCGTCCGGCGATCGCGCCACGGAGAAGTTGGTCCCTTCGGTCAGCGTGACGAATTCGGCCGAGGCCGGTGCTGCGAACAGGAGAGCCGTCAGGAGCACGGCGGCCAGAGGGCCCGGAGCGTGACCGGACCGACGGCGTACGAAGAGAGCGTTCATGGGTGACCCTTTCACACGGACGGTGGATGCCTGTGGACGCCGCCGCCCTCCCACGGCGCCGCGGCATCTTCTCTTCCCGCGCCGAGCCGGTGCCGGTCGGCGCCCCCGCGAGGCGGAGGCACCGACCGGCACCGAAGATCGACCGGTAGAACGGGCAGGCGCGCGATCCTAGAGCGCGAAGGAAATGCTGCCGTAGACGTAACGACCCACCGGCTGGTGGATACTGCCGAGGAAGGCGCCGGTTCCGTCATCGGCGATCGGCGGATCCTCGTCCGTGAGATTGCGCGCGCCGATGCGGAAGGTCGAGGCTCCCTTCCAGATCCGCTCCGTCCGGAACTGGGCGTAGAGGTTGTGGGTCTGGAGCGAGTCGACGACCCAGGGGTTGGCATTCGCGTCGAGGATGCCCGGTTGCAGGACCTCGTCGATGAACTGGGTGAGGTAGCCGACCTGCCAGGGCCCCTTGCTCCAGGTGGCGGACAGCGTCCAGCGCAGCTCGGGGTTGCCGTTCTCCTGGCGCAGATCGGCCGCACCGGTCACCGGCACGCCCTCGTTGAGCTCGCCCGAGGCGGCCGCGTCGATCAGGATCTGCTGCGGAGGCGCCGGGCTCTGGAAGAACTCGTCGATGTGGCTGACGTTCAGGCTGACCGACAGGTCCCCGAAGCCGTCCCAGAAGTTGTTGTAGACCACGCCGACGTCGACTCCGGAGAGTTCCAGCGGCAGGAGGTTCGTGAAGGCTGCATTGACGCCGAGGATCTCGCCGGCCGGCTCCAGACCCGTTCCCGCGAAACTCGCGATCTCCGCGGGCGTGGGGGCGGCGCGGATGACGTTCGGGTTCGTCGAGCCCCGCAGCCGGAACAGGTAGTCGAGGTCGATGGCCTGCTGTTCGTCCAGCACGCCGATGATGCCCGTCTGCTCGAGGCTCCAGCGGTCCACGGTCACGATGAGCTGTCCGAACCCTTCGGGCAGGAACATCGGTTCGAAGACCACGCCGTAGGAGAAGCTCTCGGACTCTTCCGGCTCGAGGTCCGGGTTGCCCTGGCGCAGCCCCGGGACCCCGTAGCTCCGGGTGCAGTCGGCGAAGGTCGCGATGCGGCCGGCCCTGAGGTCCGCCTCGCACGCGTAGTAGTCCGTCCTGCCGTTGAGTCGTTCGAGCACGGGCGTGTTGAGCACGTCCAGGTTCGGCGCCTTGAAGCCCTCGCTCCAGGAGCTGCGCAGACGAAGCCCGGGAACCACGTCCCAGGAGCCTGCGACCTTCGGCCGACCTACGGAGCCGACGTCGCTGTAGTCCTCGAAGCGTCCGGCGAACTGCAGGTCGAAGGCCTCGACGAGCGGGATCTCCATCTCCGGGGAGATCACCGGCACCCCGAACTCGACGAAGGCGGAGAAGACGTCCCGCTCCCCGTCCACGTCCCGGGACGGGCTGTGGCCCATGAGCGAGGACTCGTACACGTCCCCGAAGACGACGTCGACGTAGGGGGTGGACGTGTCCTGGCGGAGATCGCGGTCGTCGTCATAGGTGTGCTGACGCCACTCGATGCCCGCTGCGATCCCCAGGCCGCCGGCCGGCAGCCGGAACAGATCGGCCCTGGAGACCTTGAAGTCCCAGAGCGTCAGCTCCGTCGTGTTCTCGCGCACCGCCTGGGTCATGAAGGAGCGCACGGTCTCGGGAGAGTTCGCGGAGACGGGGTCGATGTCCGTCCAGTCGTCCAGGTTGCCGCCCGCGAACGGGTTGTAGGCGTCCGGCGTGGTCAGCGCGAGCGCCTGCTGCACGAGGTCGCTCGCCGCGTGGTCCTGCGTGTCCTTGACCTCGGCACGGTTGTAGAGGAGCGCCGACTCCCAGGACCAGCCGAAGGCCTCGCCCCGCAGGCCACCCAGGATCCGGTACTGCATGTTCTCGACCTTGACGTCCCGCGGCCCACCTTCGTGGAAGGCGTAGTTGCGGATCTGCAGCGGCACCCCTTCGTCGGGGATGTTCAGGTCGGGAAGCCGATTGGGCGAACCCACCGGGCCGAAGGGGTTCCAGTAGGCGTCCGCAGGAATGAAGATCGGCGTGGAGCCGAGCGAGGAGGGCGCGCTGCTGACCGCGTCGGATTCGGCCTGGTAGTAGCCGAGTTCACCGAAGAACTCGAGTCCGTTGTCGAATTCGTAGTTCAGGAACGAGAAGACGTTTTCGCGGCGGACCCCCGGCAGGGTCGTGAAGCCGGGATAGCCGCGCCACTCACTGCGGAGCGGGCGCCGGGCACCGGTGAGGACGGTCCCGCCTCCGTAGCAGAGCCCTCCGTCCAGTTCGTAGGTGCAGCCCCCCAGGGCAGCAGGCTGGACGATGAAGTTCCCGCCGGCGTCGGTCACCGGCACCCCGCCGGAGGTGACCTGCAGCGGAGCCCCGGTCGCATCCCGCGCCTGGAAGCCGCCCCAGGGCCCCTGCGTGGATCGATTGTCGAACGCGACGTTCCCCTCGAAGGGGGTCCCTTCGACGAGCGGACGCAGGTCCGAGAATCTCGTGTAGTCGTGATCGGTGACCAGAAGGGGATCACGATCCGTGACCCCGCCGAAGATGGAGAAGTTTCCCTTGCCCTGGGCGAAGTTGGTGCCCCAGGCTGCATTGGTGGTCCACTCGTCGAACTCGGCGCTGCCGTACTGCACGTCGAGCTCGAAGCCCTCGTAGTCCGATCGCAGGACGTTGTTCACCACCCCCGCGACGGCGTCCGAGCCATAGAGCGCTGCGGCCCCGTCCTTGAGGATCTCGACGCGAGCGAGCCCCTTCACGGGGAGCGCGTTCACGTTGTAGCCGAACACCGGCGTCCCGTTGTCCGTCTGCGAGGTCGGGTGCTCGACGCTGCGGCGACCGTTCAGGAGCAGGAGCGTGTTGCCCTGCGGAAGACCGCGCAGGCTCACCGTCGAGATGTCCCCCCGCACGGCGTTGGAGTTGGTCCCCGACAGGAAGTTGCCGGTGAAGGTGATGTCCCCCGCCTCCGGGATCGCCCGGAACAGTTCGTCCGCGGACACCGCGCCGGTCGCCATGATCTCTTCCGTACCGATCACGGAAACGGGCAGCGCACCGGTGATGCGGGCCCCACGGATCTGGGAGCCGACCACCACCAGTTCCTCGATGACCTCGCCTTCGGCCGCCTCGGAGTGAGCCGCCGGGCTGGCCCCCACCAGAAGCAGCGAACCGCTCGCGGCGACCAGGGAAGCCACCCGGCCCGAGAGCAGTGAAACACCAAACGGACACGCAGGACCGATCAGCTTCATGCAGGAATCCCCCAAGCTCGTTCTCGTTGTTGCCGTGCATGCCCGTCCGGCATGACCAGCCAGCGGAAACGGTTAACACGAACCGTGCCATGACCCTCGGTCAATGATGATGCGTCGCACCCCATGCCGTCTCACGGGCGCCCCCAGGAGAGGCGAAACCCCGGCGGGGGCCACCACAGGTCATTGATGGAATTGAGATCGAGGGAATCCGTGTGGGGCGGCTCGGGTCGGGAACCGCCCCAGAACGGAGCGACCTGCTGCGTTCGGGGACCGGGGAACCGGGCAGCCAGAGACGCCCGGACGGCATCCAGCGCCCGATGAGCGGGCCGATCGTTACCGGACGCCCCAAAATGGTGTTACCGAGGGGTTCGAGTGTTTCCAGGACTCCCCGAGGCCTCCTGGTGGCGGACCGGCTCCGACCATCCCCCCGCCGGCCATGGACCGCGGGCGCGGCCTTCCGGAGCCGGAGCCCCTTCTGGGCAACCCCCGACCCCTCTGGCACACTCGACGGCCGGGGAACTGACAGATTCTCACAATCGGGAGAGAGCCGATCATGAAAGCAGCCGTCCTGTACGAGGTGAACAAGCCTCTGGTCATCGAGGACGTGAAGGTGTCGAAGCCCGGCCCGCGCGAGGTGCTCGTGCGCACGAAGGCCGCCGGCGTCTGCCACTCGGACCTGCACTTCGCCAACGGATCCTATCCCTACCCGCTTCCGGCGATCCTCGGGCACGAGTCCGCGGGCGTGGTCGAGGCCGTGGGGGACATGGTCACCTACGTGAAGCCCGGCGATCACGTGATCACCTGCCTCTCCGCCTTCTGCGGCCATTGCGAGTACTGCCTGACGGGGCACATGTCCCTCTGCCAGGAGCCCGAGCTGCACCGGGGCGAGAGCGAGGAGCCGCGGCTCGCCGATCCGAAGGCCGGCAGCCCCGTGCACCAGTTCCTGAACCTGTCCTCCTACGCCGAGCAGATGCTCGTGCACGAGCACGCCATCGCGAAGATCCGCGAGGACATGCCGCTCGACGTGGCGGCGCTCATCGGCTGCGGCGTCACCACCGGCGTGGGTGCCGTGATCCACACGGCGAAGGTCGAGCCCGGCAGCACCGTGGTCGTGATCGGCTGCGGCGGCATCGGCCTCTCGGCCATCAACGGCGCCGCCATCGCCGGCGCCGGCCGCATCATCGCCGTGGACCGGGTCCCCTCGAAGCTCGAGCTCGCGCGGAAGTTCGGCGCCACGGACGTGGTGAACGCGGCCGAGAAGGATCCCGTCGGCGAGGTGGTGGAGATGACCGGCGGCGGCGTGCACTACTCCTTCGAGGCGATTGGCCTGAAGGCCACCGCGGAGCAGGCCTTCCGCATGCTCAAGCCCGGCGGCACGGCCACGGTCATCGGCATGATCCCGCCCGGCGTGCACGTCGAGCTCCACGGCGTGGACTTCCTCTTCGAGAAGAAGATGCAGGGCTCGAACATGGGCTCGAACCGCTTCCGCGTGGACATGCCCCGCTTCGTCGACTTCTACCTCGCGGGCAAGCTGCACCTCGACGACATGATCTCCCGGCGCATCCGCCTGGAGGACGTGAACGAGGGCCTCGCCGCCCTCGAGACGGGCGAGGTCGCCCGCAGCGTCATCGTCTTCGACGACTGACGGGAGCGCACGGGCGCATGCTCTCCCGGGTCGATCCGGGCAGCGTCGGCCTCGACGCCGACCGCCTCGCGCGGGTCGCGACGCACCTCGCCCGCTACGTGGACGCCGGGCGCCTGCCGGGCTGGCAGGTGCTCGTCGCCCGCGGCGGCGGCATCGCCTTTCTCGAACAGGGAGGCCTGCGCGACGTCGAGGCGGGCCTGCCCGTCGAGGCGGACACGGTCTTCCGCATCTACTCCATGACCAAGCCGATCGTGAGCGTGGCGCTGCTCATGCTCCACGAGCGGGGTCTGGTGCAGCTCGACGATCCCCTGGCGCGCCATCTGCCGGAGCTCGGCGAGCTGCAGGTCTTCGCCGAGGGCGACACGGACGGCTACCGCACGGTGCCCGTGGAGCGGCCGCCCACGGTGCGGGATCTGCTCACGCACACGGCGGGGTTCACCTACGGTTTCCTGCGCGAGCATCCGGTGGACGCGCTCTACCGCCGCGAGCGCATCGCCGTGACCCACGGCGCCGGGACCCTCACGGAGATGGTCGAGCGCCTCGGGCGTCTGCCCCTGCGCTTCCAGCCCGGCACGCGCTGGAACTACAGCGTCGCCACGGACGTCGTCGGCGCCCTCGTCGAGCGCCTGGCGGGCGAGCCCCTGGACGCCTGGCTCGCGCGGGAGATCCTCGAGCCCCTCGGCATGGAGGACACCGCCTTCCAGGTGTCCGACGACCAGTTGCCGCGCTTCGCGGCCTGCTACGAGCGGGACGGGAACGGGCTGCGGCTGCAGGACGCGCCGGCCGACAGCCCCTATCGGAGGCCGCCGGACCTGCTCTCCGGCGGCGGCGGACTCGTGTCCACGGCGCAGGACTACGTGCGCTTCTGCCAGATGCTCCTCGGCAACGGAGCTCTCGACGGTCACCGGCTCCTCGGACGGAAGACCATGGAGCTGCTCCGCATGAACCATCTGCCGACGGGCGGCGACCTCACGAGCATGGGGCAGCCCGTGTTCAGCGAGACCCGCTACGACGGCATCGGCTTCGGCCTCGGGTTCTCCGTGCTCCTCGACCCCGCCCGCGCCCAGGTCGCCGGCTCCCCCGGCGAGCTGGCCTGGGGCGGCATGGCGAGCACCGCCTTCTGGGTGGATCCCCACGAGGACCTGGCGGTCGTCTTCATGACGCAGCTCCTGCCGAGCTCGTCCTATCCGCTGCGCCGGGAGCTGCGTACGCTGGTGCACGCGGCGATCGTCGACTGACGCGGCGCCCGCGGCGCGCTCCGAAGCGCGCGCACCGGAGAAGAGAGATGTTCGAGAAGATCCTCATCGCCAACCGCGGCGAGATCGCCGTGCGCGTCATCCGCGCCTGCGCGGAGATGGGCATCCGGTCCGTGGCGATCTACACGGAACCGGACCGCTTCGCCCTGCACGTGAAGCGCGCCGACGAGGCGCACTTCATCGGCGACGATCCCCTCGCCGGCTACCTGAACGCGCACCGCATCGTGAACCTCGCCGTGGAGACCGGCTGCGACGCGATCCATCCGGGCTACGGCTTCCTGTCGGAGAATCCGGAGCTCGCGGAGATCTGCGCGCGCCGGGGCGTCCGCTTCATCGGGCCCGACGCCGAGGTGATCCGGCGCATGGGCGACAAGACGCGCGCCCGGCAGGCCATGGTCGAGGCCGGCGTCCCCGTGACGCCGGGCAGCGAGGGCAACCTGAAGGACGTGGAGCACGCCCTCGCCGAGGCGGAGCGCATCGGCTGGCCGGTCATGCTCAAGGCCACGAGCGGCGGCGGCGGCCGCGGCATCCGCCGCTGCGACGATCCGGCGGGGCTGCGCTCGGCCTGGGAGCGCGTCGTCTCCGAGGCCACGAAGGCCTTCGGCAACGCCGAGGTGTTCCTCGAGAAGTGCATCGTCGATCCGCGGCACATCGAGGTGCAGATCCTCGCCGACGGCCACGGGCAAACGGTCCATCTCTTCGAGCGCGACTGCTCGATCCAGCGCCGCAACCAGAAGCTCATCGAGATCGCGCCGTCGCCGCAGCTCACCGCGGAGCAGCGCGAGCGCGTCTGTGCCCTCGCCGTGCGCGCCGCCGAGGCCGTCGGCTACGAGAACGCCGGCACCGTGGAGTTCCTCGTCACCGGCGACGACGTGTACTTCATGGAGATGAACACGCGGGTGCAGGTGGAGCACACGATCACCGAGGCGATCACGGGCGTGGACATCGTCCGCGAGCAGATCCGCATCGCCGCCGGCGAGCCGCTCACCTGGGCGCAGGAGCAGATCGCCATGCGCGGCTACGCGATCCAGTTCCGCATCAACGCCGAGGATCCGCGGCAGGACTTCCTGCCGAGCTTCGGGCGCATCACCCGCTACTACGCGCCCGGCGGCCCCGGCGTGCGCACGGACACGGCGATCTACACGGGCTACACGATCCCGCCCTACTTCGACTCCATGTGCCTGAAGCTCGTGGTCTGGGCCCTGACCTGGGAAGAGGCCCTCGCCCGCGGCGGTCGCGCCCTCGGCGACATGCGGCTGATGGGCGTGAAGACCACGACGCCGTTCTACGAGCGCATCCTCGCGGACCCGGAGTTCCGGTCGGGCCGCTTCGACACGGGCTTCATCGGCCGCCATCCGGAGCTCGTGCGCTATTCCGAGAAGACCCGGCCGCAGCACGCCGCCCTCGCCGTGGCGACGGCGATCGCCGTGCACGCGGGTCTGTGAGAGAGGGAGAGAGATCGTGACCACGCAAGCAGGCCCCGTCGGGGTCACCGACGTCATCCTGCGCGACGCCCACCAGTCGCTCATCGCCACGCGCATGCGCACGGAGGACATGCTTCCGGCGTGCCCCCAGCTCGACGCCATCGGCTACTGGTCGCTGGAGTGCTGGGGCGGCGCCACCTTCGACGCCTGCATCCGCTACCTCGCCGAGGATCCCTGGCAGCGCCTGCGCCGCCTGCGCGAGGCCCTGCCGAACACGCGCACGCAGATGCTGCTGCGGGGCCAGAACCTCCTCGGCTATCGCCACTACGGCGACGACGTGGTGAACGCCTTCGTGGCACGCGCCGCCGCGAACGGCATGGACGTCTTCCGCATCTTCGACGCCATGAACGACGTGCGGAACCTCGAGACCGCCATCGCCGCCGTGAAGCGCGCCGGCAAGCACGCCCAGGGCACGCTCTGCTACACGACGAGCCCCGTGCACGACGCCTCGGCCTTCGTGGACCTGGCCCGGCAGCTCGCGGACCTCGGCTGCGACTCCATCGCCATCAAGGACATGGCGGGGCTGCTCACGCCCTACGCCACGGAGGAGCTGGTGCGCGGTCTGAAGCAGGCCCTCGACCTGCCGATCCAGCTGCACTCGCACGCCACGGCAGGCCTCGCGGCCCTGTGCCAGCTGAAGGCCGTGGAAGCCGGCGTGGACCGCATCGACACGGCGATCTCCGCCTTCGCCGGCGGCACCAGCCATCCGGCCACGGAGGCCATGGTGGCGGCGCTGAAGGACACACCCCGGGACACGAGGCTCGACCTCACGGCCCTGCGCGAGATCGGCTTCTACTTCCTCGAGGTCCGGAAGAAGTACCACCAGTTCGAGAGCGAGTACACGCGCGAGGACGTGGCGGTGCAGATCAACCAGGTCCCCGGCGGGATGATGTCGAACCTCGCCAACCAGCTCCGGGAGCAGGGCGCCCTCGACCGGATCCAGAAGGTCTTCGAGGAGATCCCCCGCGTGCGCGCGGACCTCGGCTACCCGCCCCTGGTGACACCCACCTCGCAGATCGTCGGCACCCAGGCCGTGCTCAACGTGCTCGCCGGCGAGCGCTACCGGACCATCACCACGGAAGTGAAGCGCTACCTGCAGGGCCACTACGGCCGCGCGCCCGGCGAGGTCGACGCGGAGCTGCGCCGGCGCGCCATCGGCAGCGAGGAACCCATCGACTGCCGCCCGGCGGACCTCATCGACGACGAGCTCGAGGCGCTGCGGGGGGAGATCGGCGACCTCGCGCAGTCCGAGGAGGACGTGCTCACCTTCGCCATGTTCCCGGATCTCGCGCGAGGCTTCCTCGAGCAGCGCGCCGCCGGCACGCTCGAACCGGAAGCCCTGCTCCCGCCCCAGGGGGAGGCCGCGGCCGCCGGCGGCGGCGTGCCCACGGAGTTTCTGGTGGACGTGCACGGCGAGTCCTACCGCATCGCCGTCACCGGCGTCGGCCTGAAGTCCTCGGGCAAGCGCAACTTCTTCCTGACGCTCGACGGCGTCCCCGAGGAGGTCGTCGTCGAGGCGCTCAACGAGTACGTGGGCGAGGGCGGCGGCAGCGGGGGCCGCCCCCGGGTCGAGGCCGAGGGCGACGTGGGCACGACCATGCCCGGGAACATCGTCGACGTGCTCGTGGCCGAGGGCGACACGGTGGCCGCGGGGCAGCCCGTGCTCGTGGTCGAGGCCATGAAGATGGAGACGGAGCTGCAGGCGCCGATCGCGGGGTCCGTCGCGAGCGTCAACGTGCAGAAGGGCGATCGGGTCACCCCCGGCGAGGCGCTGGTGCAGATCCAGCCCTGACGCGGCGCTCCGGCACACCGCCGGAGCCCGCGGGGAAATCAGCGCGCGAGACGCACGTCGTAGTAGGCGCCGCCCCGAAGGATGCGCACCACGAGCCGGCTGCGGCTGCGCTTCACGGCCCGGGCGAGTTCGGTCATGTTGCGCACGGGCTGCCCGTTCGCCGCCACGATCACGTCCCCGGGCCGCAGGCCGACCTGCCAGGGGCGCGAGCCCTGCTGCACGGCGAGCAGCACGACTCCCCCGGTGGCCTCCCCGCCCTCCGGATCCCGCAGGGTCTGCAGCCGGGCGCCGGAGAGGCCCGCCGCGAGCCGGTCCCCGGGCACCTTCTCGAACTCCTCGGGCCCCACCTCGATGCGCCCGCTGCGCGGCTCGCCGGCGCGGACGTAGGCGACCTCGAAGGCGTCCCCGACCATCACCACCGCGGCGCGCGCCCGGTAGTCGTTCGCCTCGCGCACGGGGCGATCCCCGACGCGGGTGATCACGTCGCCCACCTCGAGGCCGGCGCGGTCCGCGGGTGAGTCCGGCTCCACCTCCGTCACCACGACACCCTCGAGGCGGCGGATGCCGAAGGCCTGGGCGAGCTCGGGATTGAGTCCCTGCACGGTCGCGCCGATGTGCCCGCGCCGCACCTCGCCGTGGGCGACGAGCTCGTCGACGATGGCC
>JAZBPF010000565.1:0-2773 GCA_036351515.1 Pseudomonadales bacterium
GAGCACGGTCTCGCGCACGAAGTCGTAGTGGCGCGGTTCGCGGAAGAAGTAGGTCTCGTTGGTCGTGAGCAGGTCGAGGGCGGTCTGGCGCTCCGCGGCGTCGTCGGCGATCACCGAGAGATAGGCGCCGTAGTCCCGGAGGCCGAGGTGCTTCAGGCGCTTGCCGAGGCGCCCGGCGACCATGGACTGCTTGGTCTCCCCGAGGTGGATGCCCGTGGCCTCGTGCACGAGCACGCGGATCCGCTCGAACTCCTGCCCCTCGAGCACGGGCGCCGCGAGCGCGGCCTGCGCGCTCACGGATCAGTCCTCCACCGACGCTTCGGGGCCGCGCACGGCCTCCGCTGCGTCGTCGTCGGCACGGGCCTCGGCGGCTTCCGGGTCGAACTCGTCCCCGCCCTCGAGGGCGTCCGTCCCGGCGGCGACCTCGGCGACGGCGGCGAGCTCCTCGACGTCGAGGACGCGCTGCACGTCCAGGACGATGACGAAACGCCCGTCCACCTTGGCCATGCCGGAGATGAACTCCGTGCGGATCCGGGCACCGAAGCGCGGCGGCGGCTCGATCTCCCCGGCGGCGATCTCGAGCACCTGGGAGACCTCGTCGACGATGACGCCGATCACCTGGCGCATCGTCTCCTCCTCGTATTCGACCTCCACCTCGAGGATGACGATGCAGGTCTTCCGGCTCACGTCCGTCTGCTCGCGCCCGAAGCGCGCGCAGAGATCGATGACCGGGACCACGGCCCCGCGGAGATTGATGACGCCGCGGATGAAGTCCGGCGTCATGGGCACCTCGGTGGGATCCGTGTACTCCATGATCTCCCGGATCGCGACGATGCCGATGGCGAACTCCTCGCGACCGATGCGGAAGGTCAGGTACTGGGGCTGATCCTCCTGCAGGTCCAGGTCGCGATGCACGGCTGCTGCCTGACTCATGATCCTCGCTCCCTCAGAAACGGACGAAGGCGGCTTCGTCGACGGTGGACTCCTCGCCTGCCGCGGCGTCCGCCGCCTCGGCCTCGCGGCGACGCAGCGGCGTCACGGACGCCCGGGGCTTCTGGCCGGCCGGCGCCTTCGGTCCGGTGTCGTTCGAGGCGACGCGGAGGCGGAAGAAGCCGACGGTGCGCTGCAGTGCCTCGGCCTGGGCCGACATCTCCTCGGCCGTGGCGGCGAGTTCCTCGGAGGCCGACGCGTTCTGCTGCGTGAGCTGGTTGAGCTGCTCCATGGCGCCGTTGATCTGACCCACCCCGGCGGACTGCTCGCCGGAGGCGGCGGCGATCTCCTGCACGAGGTCGGAGGTCTTCTGGATCGCGGGGACGATCTCCCCGAGCAGGGACCCGGCGCGCTCCGCGAGACCGACGCTCGAGGACGCCACCTCACCGATCTCCTGCGCCGCCACCTGGCTGCGCTCGGCGAGCTTGCGGACCTCCGTGGCGACCACGGCGAAGCCCTTGCCGTGTTCCCCGGCGCGGGCCGCCTCGATCGCCGCGTTCAGGGCGAGGAGATTCGTCTGGTAGGCGATGTCGTCGATGATCGAGATCTTCTCGGCGATCGTGCGCATCGCCGCCACGGTCTCCTCGACCGCGCGGCCGCCGTCGACCGCGTCCTTGGCCGCCTTGGTGGCCATGGCGTCCGTGGTGCGGGCGTTGTCCGTGTTCTGCTCGATGGAGGCGGTCATCTCCTCGATGGAGGCCGTGGTCTCCTCCACGCTCGCCGCCTGCTCGCTCGAGCCCTGGGAGAGGGACTGGCTCGTGGCGCTCACCTGCCCGGAGGCCAGGGCGAGGCTGTCGGAACCGGTGCGCACTTCCGTGAGGGCCTCCTCGAGGCGGGCGACCATCTCGCGGATCGTGGCGAGCATGCTGTCCTCGTCGCCCTCCTTCACTTCGACCTGCACGTCGAGGTGGCCGGCGGCGACCTCGCGGACGATTTCCTGCACGTAGCTCGGCTCCCCGCCGAGCTGACGGAGGATCGAGCGCGTGATGAGCACGGCACCGACGGCGGCGAGGGCCAAGGCGAGGAGGATCACGACGACGAGCGCCGTCGCGGCGAAGGCGTTCGCGGAGGCCATCTCCTCGGCGGTCTCGGCGGTCGCTTCCGAGACGGAGGCCCGCACGTCACCGTAGGTGCCGATGACGCTCGGGATGAGGTTGTCGAGGAGGTCGGAGATCACGGCGTTCCGGGCCAGGATCACCTCGGAGACGTCGGTGACCGCCTGCGTGAAGACGGGCTCGTGCTCCGCCACGGTCGCGAAGAGCTCCTGCTGTGCGCTGCCGGAGAGCGAGAACTCGATGCCCATGAGCTGCGCCGAGAGCATGGACAGCTCGCCGCTGGCCCGGTCCACGTCGCTCGGGTCGTTGGAGTCGAGGAACAGGCTCGTGTAGTAGCGAGCCGTGAAGAAGTACTGCAGGGCGCCGCTGGTCTCGTTGGCCAGTCCGCTCTCGCCGGCGTCCTGCGCCAGCTCGAGGAGTCCGAGGAGCGCGTCCTCGATGGCGGTCCCCGCCTCGTTCAGGGCGGTGACGTGCGCGTTGCGCTCGTCCCGGAAGCCGACCACCTGCTCGAAGCGAGAAGCGAGGCGATCGAGCTCGATCTCCGCCGTCTCCATGAGCGCCCGTCGCTCCGGATTCTCGAGGCCCGCGTAGGCCTCGGTGTGGGCCCCGCGCAGCTCCTCGATCCGCTCCCTGTAGCGCGCGAGGGCCGCGTCGTCGCCGGCGCCCTTCTTGGTGAAGCGCTGGATCTCCGCCTGCACGCCGAGGAGCGCGGTCTGGATGTCCGCCAC
>JAZBPF010000566.1:0-4212 GCA_036351515.1 Pseudomonadales bacterium
AGTTCCCAGTGCACGAGCGCACGGACGAAGCCCGGGCGCTGCTCCTCGATGTCCATGGACAGGGGCACTTCGGTCCTGCCGGGCGAGCGCGCGTGCGCCCGGCGCTGGCCGCGCAGGAAGGCGCGCAGCGCCTGCCGCGTCGTTCGGCCGGCGTCGTCGACGTGGTGGATCACGGCGGTGGGGTGGAACAGGGCGCCGTAGCCGTCGAAGTCGGCCGCGGACCAGCGCTCGAAGTACGCCTCGAGCAGGCGCTCGACGGCCGCGCGTTCCACATCCTCGAGCTCGGCCTGGGCACTGGCGACGAGCAGGCAAGCCAGCAGGCCCAGGGCCATGGGAATTCTGGACACCCACACGGCCATCGACGCCAGGTGATCGGAAATCCAGGGTCGCCCGTGTGGGTGTCCAGCGTGTCCGGTGCGGCGGGCGGGGGGCGAAGCGCCCCCTGGCAGCGGGCTCGGACGGGGTGGAGTGCCCTCGGGACGCCGGGCCCGGGACCCGTGAGGTCCCTGCCGGGGCCCTCCCTCCGCTCGCGGGGTCAGGGGCGGCCCCCGCGGCGGTCCCGGACCAGTTCCTCCCACTCCTCGATCCGGGGATCGTCCTCGCCCGCGAAGTCCGCCCGGGTCGCCCGGACGCGATCGACACCGACCGGCTCGGGCCCGAGCAGGATCGCCTCTGCGTCCGCGAGGTCCTTCCGCCGGAAGAGCATGAGCTCGAGGATCCGCAGGTCTTCCCGGTCGAGGACGCAGGTCGGACGGTCGAGCAGGGTGAAGCGGCGCTTGCGCTCGTTCACGGAGGCGTAGAACTCGATCGCGGGCACGAACACGGCGACGCGCACTCCGGAAATCCTGCCGCGGAACGGTCCGTCCTCGATGGCCGTGCGTTCGAGGGTGGTCGGATCGTCCGGCTCGAAACCGGTCGCAGAGAGCACGCGGAGCGCGTCCTGGAGCCGTGACGGAACGAGGACGTTGATGTCCACGTCGACGGAGGCCCGAGGCGTCGCGTAGTCGCCGAGGGCGAGGGCGCCGCCGATCGCATGGTCGATCCCGCGCCGTTCGAAGGCATCCGCCCGCAACCTGGCGACGTCGACGGAGGGGGGGATCACGCCGGGGCTCTGGGCAGACGCTTCAGCAGCGCGCGGGAGGATGGCGGCACCGGTGCCTGCGCATCCAGCTCCGCCAGGGGCCCGCCGCGCGCCCGGAGGGTCTCGAAGGCGGCACGGCAGGCGGCGACGAGCTGGCGGTCGTGTTCCTCGATGCTCGTCGGTGGGATCTGGGGCGGTGTACTGAAGAAGCTGGATCCGGACATCACGCCACCGGCAGGAAACCAGGTACGTCCGGAACGCTAGCCGCTTCCCTCCTCGAGCGAAAGCCCGCGGAGGGGACCCTGCGGGAGGACGGGGCCCCGGGGCTTCGAGAACGCCGCGTTCCGGCTCCGGGTCCACGCGGCGCATGCCCCGGCGGTCGCCCGCGGCCCCGGAGGCCCGAAGGGGTCAGGGGGACGGGGATCGCCCGGCGCGCGTTCCGATGCTCCGAATCCGGCCTGTGCGCCCGCAGCGGGCAGCCTGGCCGGCCGGGCCGCTCGTGCCGGCACCCTCGGGGCGGATGCGTTCAGGCGCCGCCCGAACCGGCCCGGCCGAGCGGGCGTTCGCTCTCGGGAATCGGTGCGAGGTCGCCGTACTCCGCCTCCTTCCCCTCGGCCTTCGCCCTGAAGTGCGCGGCCATCTCCGGCCCCTGGGTCACGGCGCCCATCCAGGCCGCCTGGTACTCGAGGGCGTCGCGCACGGAATGGTCGCGGGCGTAGTTCATGAGGTGCTTCGAGGAGTGGATGGCGAGCGGCGACTTGGCGGCGATCTGCGCCGCGATCTCCTTCACCCCCGCGAGCATCGCCTCCTGATCGTCGAAGACGCGGTTCACGAGCCCGCAGGCCAGCGCTTCCTCGGCGTGGAGGCGCCGCCCCGTGTACGCGAGCTCGCGCACGAGGCCGTCGGGGATCAGCTTCGGCAGCCGCTGCAGGGTGCCGACGTCGGCGGCGAGGCCGATGTTGATCTCCTGGATGCAGAAGAAGGCATCGGCGGTGCAGTAGCGCATGTCGCAGGCGGCCGCGAGGTCCACGCCTGCGCCGACCGCGCCGCCCTGGACGGCGGCGATGACGGGCATGCGCAGCTCCTCCACGAGGCTGAACACCCGCTGCAGGCGCATGAGGTCGCGGCGCTTGGCCTCCCCGGCGCGGCCGGGATCCTGCGGCTGCGTGTCGCGACTCGTGAACACGCCGATGTCCATGCCCGCCGTGAAGTGCTTGCCCGTGGAGGAGATCACGAGCACGCGCACGTCGCCGGTGGCGTCGAGCTCGGCCAGGGCCTGCGGGAACTCCTGCCAGAAGGCCGGCGGCAGACGGTTGTACTCGTCCGGGACGTCGAAGCGGACGTGACCGACGGGGCCGTCGCGTTCGACGGCGATGCGGGTGTAGGGCATGGGGCTCTCCGGAGCTCGGACTCGGGCGCGAAGAGCCTACCGTGTGGGATGCGCGGGGTCTGCTGCCGCGCGCGTCGTTGCGCGAGCGGCGTCTCAGGCGTCCTCGCTGCAGCGGGCGGTCTCGGAGGCGAGGATGTAGTAGCGCAGGTAGTCCTCGGTCTCGCCGAAGCCCTTCTTGCGCACCTTGCGAAGACGGCTCTTGGGTTCGTCCTTGTCGTCGCCCTCCAGCTCGGCCGCCGCGACCTCGACTTCGGCGCTGGGGGCACGGTCCTCGCGCGCCTCGGCCTCTTCCTTTCCCTTCTTCTTCACGAAGGCCATCAGACGCTGAGCCGTGTCCCAGGTATCTCCCGACACTTCCTTCTCCACGACGCTGACGTAGAGCGCCGGGCCGAAGCCCTGGCTCTCGTCCTTCTCGTCGATGGGCGCCGGTCGGACCGACAGGGAGAGGTAGTCGTTCTCGAGCCGTTCGGCATCGAGCAACGAGTCGTCGCAGTAGAGAGTGCCGCCCGCGGCCACCACGCGCTCCGCCTCCTCACCGAGGGCCTCCAGCGTGGCCATGGCGCGCTCGACCTGCGCGTCGCGCTCGCCGCCGACCCGCATGCCGAAGACCACGGCGGCGATCGTGAGGACCACGAAGCCGTAGGTCACCCATTCGGAGACGAGGAGTCCGTACACGCGGGACGGTTGTGGGGGCTGGTCGTCTGCCTCCGGGCCGGGTTCCTCGTTCGCCATGGTCGATCCTGTCGTTCCGTTCGGGGGTGGGTCCCGGCGTCCTCGATGGCCCTGCCGGACCTGTCTTGCAGGCGCTGCCGGATCAAGCAAGGGACGCGCCATGCGGGAACGATCGGGGGAGTCGGGCCGCAGGGGGCGGCGCGCGGACCCCAGGCGGGTCCACGGGGCCGCCTCGAGCGGGGGGAGGCGGGGGAGGAAGGTGCACCAGAAGACATCGAATCGGGGTCTCGCGCCCCACGGACGTGCTGCACCGGGCGTTCGCCGGCAGCCCGGTTCAGCCCTGCACCATCAGCGCGCTCCAGCGCGGGGGCGTCGACGAAGAGGTTCTGCCGCCGCCGTGACAGGCCTCTCGCAGGGAGGAAGGCGTTCGTGAGGCCGTGCCCTCTGTCCTGAATGCACCGACCTGGGGCGCCGTGGCCTGCTCGTTGAAGCCTGGTCCGGTCTTTGCAGTCTCTGAACGTGGGCTCGAAGTAGGAAAGGAGACCCTTCCATGAGCGATCAGGCACTGAACCCCGCGGATCTGTCGCAGGGCGAGGAACGACGTTCGAGCGCGAGGACCTGGAGCGACGTCTTCTGGACGTGGCTGCAGCCGGCCGTGGGGATGGGTGCCCCGCTGCTCGTCGCCGTCACGCTGCTCTCCGACGTGTGGGACGAGGCGGACCGCAAGCTCTTCGCGCTCGTCATGATCTTCGTCCCCATCCCGCTGTTCGTCTACGCCGAGCGGCGCTGGGGCCGGGAGGCCTGGAAGCTCAAGCCGAGCGAACTCGCGGAAGACGGCTTCTGGCTGGCCATGGGCGCGTTCCTCTGGGGGCCGCTCGTCAGCGATCTCTACCGGACTCCCGTCTCCGAGGGATTCCGTGCCATTCGCGATCGCGCGATGCTGGAGATCACGCTGGAGCCCACGACCGTGGCCGGGCTGTTCGGTGCGGTGATCTTCATCGAGATCTGCAAGGCCTTCCCGTACTACTGGCTGCATCGCGTGCAGCACGAGTCCCTGTTCTGGTGGCGC
>JAZBPF010000567.1:0-4917 GCA_036351515.1 Pseudomonadales bacterium
CTCCGGCGAGCTCGAGGCGCTGGTGGACTCGACGCCGCTGATCCATCGCTTCGAGACGGAGTTCGAGGGGCGCTCCGCGATTCCGCCCGATCCCGTCGCGGCCTTCCTCGACGCCCTGATCGAGGACTACGCGGACGAGTGGCTGACGAAGTGCATGTTCCACTACCGCTGGGCCTTCGCGCCGGACGTCGAGAAGGCGGGGCGGATCCTGCCGCTGTGGCGGGACCGGTCCGTCGACGACATCCGCCACGGTGAGCTCGCGCGCGCCTTCTCCGAGCGGCAGATCTCGCGCCTCTACGTCGTCGGCTCGAACGAGGTCACCGCGCCGGTGATCGAGGCGAGCTACGAGCGCTTCCTCGCGCTCTTCGAGCACCTGGTCGCCGCACGCCCCTTCGTCCTCGGCGATCGCCCCGGTGCCTCGGACTTCGGGATCTACGCCCAGCTCACGCAGCTCACGCACTTCGACCCCACGCCCAAGGCCCTGTGCCTCGCGCAGGCGCCCCGGGTCTACGCCTGGGTCGACGTGGTCGAGGACCTCTCCGGCGTTCCCGACGACGCCGCCTGGCTGCCGCGCGAATCCCTCCGCGACGCGCTCGGCGAGCTCCTCGCGGAGATCGGTCGCGTCTACGTACCGGCCCTGCTCGCGAACGCCGAGGCGCTGGGCGCGGGCAAGGAGCAGTGGGAGACCACCATCGACGGCCGGCTCTGGACGCAGCCGAGCTTTCCCTACCAGGGCAAGTGCCTGGCCACGCTGCGCGCCGGCTTCGAGGCGCTCGGGGCCGAGGACCGCCGGGCCGTCCGCGAGGTGCTGGCGGACACGGGCTGCGAGCCGCTGTTCGCCGGGCTCTGAACGAAGGCGTGGTGCACTTCGTCTGTTCGACGGAGCGTCGAAGGCCACCTGGTCGGCCCCTCGGTCTGCAGGGTGGTCCTCGGGCCGTTCGAAGGCGGGCACGTGCCGAGCACCCTGCCGCGGATCCGGAACAGGGTCCGCGTCGGACGGAGCCCGGGACGCCCCCGCACTGCAGAGCGGCGCAAGAGCGCGGTGGCGCATGACGCGACGTCCGGAACTTCGACGCCCTGCAACGGATGGCCTCGAAGGCCACGCGTCATCCTCCTTCGCCTTCGCGTAGCATTGCGCACCTTTACGGCGCCCGTCGCGGAGTCCCCATGCCTGTCACCCTGCTCCCCGGCGTCGCCTCCCTCGCCGACACGCACGAGCTGTTCCTGGTGGATCAGTGGGGCGTGCTCCACGACGGGCACCGCGTCTACCCGGGTGCCGTGGAGGCGCTGGAGGGCCTGCGCGAGGCGGGGCGGACCGTGATCCTCGTGTCCAACTCGGGCAAGCGCCCGGAGTCGTCCGGGGAGCGTCTCGCGCAGCTGGGCGTTGCGCCCGAGCTCTATGCTGCGGTGGTCACCTCCGGCGGCCAGCTCCACGACACGCTGGCACGCGCCGACGCCGCGCCCTACGCCACTCTCGGCGAGCGGGTCTACGTCTTCGCCTGGGACGCGGATCGTGGTCTGCTCGAGGGCCTGCCCTACCGCGAGGTCGCGGACCTGCGCGAGGCCGACTGGATCCTCTGCGCCGGCGTCGACCGCCCCGATCTCGCGACCTACGCCGACGACCTCCGGCTGGCGCGGGAGCGGAAGCTGCCCCTGCTGGTCGCCAACCCCGACTTCGTCACCGTGGCACCGGACGGCAGCCTCCAGCTCTGCCCGGGCTCCATCGCTCGGGCCTACGAGGAGCAGGGCGGCCTCGTGCATTGGCACGGCAAGCCGACGGCGGGGATCTACGAGGCCTGCCGCCGCCTCGGTGGGTCCGGTCCCGCCATCGGCATCGGGGACTCCCTGCACCACGACGTGGCCGGAGCCGCGGAGGCGGGCATGGCCACGCTCCTGGTCACGGGCGGCATCCATGCGGACGAGCTTCCCGCCGATGCGGACGCGGAGGCCGTGGAGGCGCTCGCACGGCGCCTCGGGACGCCGGTGCCGGACTACGCGGCGTTCCGCTTCCGATGGTGAGCGCGCCGCTGGCTGCACTGCGGATCCCACTTCCTCCGGCGCAGCTCGAGGCCGCGTTCGTGCTGGTCCTTCCTGCCCGGCACGAGTCCGAGCCCCGCGGGTCGCGCCGTCTCCGTGTCGAGCGGTCCGGCCTGGCTCGCTCCTCGACGAAGCGGTCCCGGCAGCTCGGAAAGAAGGACCCGATCCGCGCCTGTCTGCCGCGTCCGGGCGCTTCTCCGTCTCGGAGATCCGTGGCCTGCTACCGCCTCCCGGCGACCCCGTGCCAGCATTCCGTCCCATGAACGCCCTCGCGTCCTCAGCCCGCGCCGCGGGTGCGATCCTCGCCTCGGTCGCGCTCACCCTGCTCGCAGCCTGTTCCGAACCGCCTGCGGCAGCGTCCCTCGACTGTGGCCTGTCGCCGACGGCTCTGGGCCGCTTCGTAGACGTCCCCGGGGGCGAGTTCGTGATGGCCGCCCACGCCATGGAGCCCGAGGAGGGCCCGATGGTCCGGCTCCACGTCTCCGGCTTCTCGATGCTGGCGCACGAGGTCACGAACCGTGAGTTCGCGGCCTTCGTCGAGGCGACCGGCTACGTGACGGACGCGGAGGCGAGCGTCCTGCGCGACATGCAGGGGGCGGGCAGTGCGCTCTTCGAGACGGTGGAGCCGGAAAGCTCCACCGCAGGGGCCTGGCGCCTCGCGCGCGACGCGACCTGGCGCGCGCCCGAGGGGAAGGGGTCCGATCTCGTCGGTCGCGAACTGCACCCGGTGGTGCACGTCTCGCTGCGCGACGCGCGCGCGTACGCCGAGTGGGTCGGCGCGCGGGTGCCGACGGAAGCCGAGTGGGAATACGCCGCGCGCCTCGGCCTCGAGGATCCCGAGCGCCCCGACTCGGGCGCCTACGACCCGGACGGGACCCCGGTCGCCAACACCTGGCAGGGCATCTTCCCCATCGTCGATCGCGCCGTGGACGGCTTCGCGGGCACTGCGCCCGTGGGGTGCTTCCCGCCGAACCGGCTCGGTGCCGTGGACATGATCGGCAACGTCTGGGAGTGGACCGACACGCCGTTCGGCGCGGGGACGCACACGATCAAGGGTGGTTCCTTCCTCTGTGCGGACAACTTCTGCCGCCGCTACCGGCCCGCCGCGCGTCAGCCTCAGGACACCGGCTTCTCGACGAACCACATCGGCTTCCGCGTGGTCCGCGATTCCTGAACGACGGCGTGCGAGTCGGATCCGAGGGATGCTTCGGGGCGGCTGGACTCCATCAGCCCTCTCGGTCCTGCACCAGCCAGAGCCCCATCGGGTTCACGGTCTCGATGTTCAGCTGGCCCGCGAGGCCTGCCTCGCGGTGGACGGCGATCTTCTGGTACTCGGGCGAGGCGACCATCTCGAACATGGCTTTGCGGGAGGGATACGAGGCGATCGCGATGCTGTCCCAGAGCTCTTCCACCTCGCCGAGCAGCAGATGCTCGACCTTGCCCGAGAACATCAAGCCACCGCCGTGCTTCGCGAGCAGTCCGGCCACGGCCTCACCGTAGATCCCGTAGGCCTCCTCGCCGGTCAGAGCACTCGCGCGGCCGTCCGCGTACTCGGCTTTCTCCCGGAACTTCAGCAGATTGACCATGTAGATCGGCACGTCGTCGCCGGACTCCAGGAACGCCTGCAGCTGCGCTTCGTTCGGCGTGAGCCGGTTCTTCACTTCCATCGGATGCCCTCGTCCCGCGTCGTCGCCCGCATTGTCGCTGCGACCGTTTAATGACTACCATTATCCGCCGGGATGGACGACAGTGCCAGCGCGTGCGGGAACGCGCGGATCGTGAGTGGGGGGATCCATGAACAAGTGGATGCGACGGGCGTCCTACGCTGTAGGGGCGCTGATCGTCCTTGCGGCGCTCGCCTGGACGTGGCGCGTCGAGCTCGCGCTGAAGGGCGTGGAGTACCTCGCCCGTCGGCCCTACGACATCGGGCCGCCCCGCGACATCGAGTGGGATCGCGCTCCGGCGGATGCAGGTTCCAGTCCGCTGGAGCGCCCGCCGAACATCGTGCTCATCCTCGCCGACGACCTCGGCTGGAACGATCTCAGCTTCCAGGGGGGCGGCGTCGCCGATGGCGCCGTGCCCACGCCGAACATCGACTCCATCGCCGCGGAAGGCGTCACCTTCACGCAGGGCTATGCCGCCAACGGCACCTGCGCGCCGTCGCGAGCGGCGCTCATGAGCGGCCGCTACGGCACGCGGTTCGGTTTCGAGTTCACTCCTACGCCCCCGCAGATGGTGCCGATGCTCGACCTCATCGGCTCCGCCCGCGAGTCGGAGGGGCCGCCGACCCTCCGGCGCGAGGACGTGGAGACCGTGCCCTTCGCGGAAATGGGCATGCCGCCCTCGGAGATCTCCATCGCGGAGCTGCTCGCGCAGCGCGGCTATCACACGGTGCACATCGGCAAGTGGCACCTCGGCCGCACGAACGGCATGGCGCCGCACGAGCAGGGCTTCGACGAGAGCCTGCTGATGACGAGCGGCCTCTATGGGCGCCTCGACGACCCCTCCGTCGTCCAGTCCCGCCAGGACTTCGACCCCATCGACCGGTTCCTCTGGCACGGCCTGCGCTTCGCGGCACAGTACAACGGCGGCCCGGCCTTCGAACCGTCCAGCTATCTCACGGACTACTACACGGATCAGGCCGTCGAGGTCATCGAGGCCAACAAGGACCGGCCCTTCTTCCTCTATCTCGCACACTGGGCGCCGCACACGCCGCTGCAGGCGAAGAAGGAGGACTACGACGCCCTGGAGGAGATCCCGCTGCACCGGGAGCGCGTCTATGGCGCGATGATCCGGTCCCTCGACCGCGGCGTCGGCCGCGTACTCGATGCCCTCGAGGCGAACGGCCTCACGGAGAACACGCTCGTGCTGTTCACCTCC
>JAZBPF010000568.1:0-3312 GCA_036351515.1 Pseudomonadales bacterium
CCACGGCCCAGAGCTTCACCGCCACGAGCTGCGGATGCTTCGCGGCGGCGCTGATGCGCCCGGGAAAGTACGGCGCCACGAAGAGCACGAAGACGGGAAGCAGGAGCAGCGCAGATAGGTGGCTCAGCCAGGTCGGCGGCGCCCAGAGGAACACCGGATCCATGCGCGCCGCGCCGTAGCCCTCGATGATGAGCAGGATCCCGAGGAGCGAGAGGATCCCGTAGCCCGCCTTCCAGAGCAGCGTGTTGCGGGCCGCCATGCGGTTGCGGAAGTCCTCGGCGAAGATGGACACCGAGTGGACGCCGAGGAACAGGACGAGACCGGCGACGAGCAGGGCCATGGAGCGTTTCCCTTCCGCTTCGAGATGGGCCCCAGTCTACCCGCGCGCGAACCGGAACGGGCGTGCGGGAGGGGCCCCGCGGCGCGGCCGAGTCCGCCGGCCGCGCGAGCCCGGGCCGGCTCGTTGGCCGGGCCGGTGCAGGACGCGTAGCGTGGAGGCCACAGCCATCGACACGCCGGACGGGCCACGACGCCCTCCGGCGGGGAGTGACGCATGAGCGACCGCAGCGCCTACGTGGACAAGATCGAGGCCCGCCTCGAGCAATGGGACGCCGAGATCGACCGGCTCAAGGCCCGCGCCCAGGAAGCCGGCGCCGACGCGAAGATCGAGTACCAGCAACGCGCCGACGAGCTCCAGTCCCGCCGCGACGAGGCCCGCTCCGAACTCGACCGCCTGAAGTCCGCCGGCAGCGACGCCTGGGACGAAGTCCGCTCCGGCTTCGAGAAGGCCTGGGACCGCATCAGCGACGCCTTCGAGCGGACCCGCTCCCGCGGCGACTGAGCCGCCCTCGTGGGAAGCGCACGCAGTGCGCGATCGAGCGGCTCCACCACCTCGATCGATCGCCGACTGCGTCGGCTTCCCACGGGCGCCGTCCCCACCCGACGAGCCGCGGCAAGCCTCCCCGACCGTGGGAAGCGCACGCAGTGCGCGATCGCCCGGTCCCGCCACTCAGACCTGAAGCTGCAGCCTTCTTTCGCCAGCAAGCGCTGCCTTCGACCGAACGCCCGGAATAGACTGAGCCAATCGAATCAAGCCGGCGTGGTAGCCACATGCACATCGTCAACATCCGCGAAGCGAAGACCCACCTGTCCCGGCTCCTGAAGCGGACTGCGAGGGGAGAAACCGTGGTGATCGCCAGGGCAGGCCGGCCGATCGCGAAGCTCGTCCCCCTCGACACTGCAACGCCACAGAAGGCACGTCGAATCGGCTTCCTGGAGGGCGTCTTCGAGCTTCCCGAGGACTTCGACAAGATGGGCGAAGAGGAGATAGTCGGAAGCTTCGACGGCTCGACGCATTCGTGAATCGGCTCCTCGAAACGCCACCGCGTCACTGAGCTGCCTCCTAGCCCGATCGCTGCTCGGCGCCAGCGCGCCAACCGCTCGAGAACGAGACGAACGTTCCGTGGTTCAGCTCCGCCAGCATCTGGGAGGTCACGATCAAGGCGGCGCTGGGACGCGCTGACTTCCGCGTGGACCCGAACCTGCTGTACCGAGGCCTGCTCGACAACGGCTACCGGGAGCTCTCGATCACGAGCCGCCACGCGATGGGCGTGCATCACCTCCCGCCGATTCACCGCGACCCTTTCGATCGCCTGCTCATCTCGCAGGCAGAAGCCGAAGGAATGCTCCTGCTCACGGCCGACGCGACGGTGGCTCGCTATTCAGGGCCGATCCAGCTCGCGTAGCACCGCTCCTTCGTGGAAAGCGCACGCAGTGCGCGATCGCCGCACGCACGCTCCATGACCTCCGAGGTCATTTCCCCGCCGCCGCCGTCCCCTATGCTCCCCGTGCACCCATGCCCACGGGGGAACGAAGATGACCGATCCATCCGACGCCATGCCCCTCGCCCGACTCCTCGGCGTGCGCATCGAGGAAGCGGACGATCGCCGGGTCGTGGGAACCCTCACCGTGCGACCGGAACTCTGCACCACCGGCGACCAGATCCACGGCGGAACGCTCATGGCCTTCGCCGACTGCCTCGGCGCCATCGGCGCCTTCCTCGCGTTGCCGTCGGGCGCCGCCGGGACGACCACCATCGAGAGCAAGACGAACTTCACCGGACGCGCGCCCGCCGGGGCCGAACTCACGGGCACCTGCACGCCGGTCTCGGTGGGCAAGCGCCTGTCCATCTGGCAGACGCGCATCACCCGGGACGACGAAAGGCTCGTCGCGCTCGTCACCCAGACGCAGCTCGTGCTCTGACCACGACGAACCTCCGCTCGCAGGAAGCGGACGCAGTGCGCGATCGCCTTCGGCGACCTGCGCGAAGCTTCGCCGACTGCGTCGGCTTCCCACGGGCGCCACGGCGTCTGCGCAGCTAGGCTTGCCCCCATGGAGCGCAAGTCCCGCAGGGAAGCCGTGCACGACCCCGTCCAGCACGCCCGCACCTTCGCCATCCAGGCCCACGGCGACCAGCGCTATGGCGCGCACCCCTACCACATGCACCTCGACGCCGTGGCCGCTCTCCTCGAACCCTGGGGCGAGAGCGCCTGCGTAATCGGCTACCTGCACGACGTGATCGAGGACACGGAGGTCGAGCACGCCGACCTCGTCGCCCGCTTCGGCTCCGAGGTCGCCGACTGCGTCGCCCTGCTCACCGACGTCCTCGACGCCGAGGGCAAGACCGACAAGTCCGCCACCTACGCCCGCATGGCCGAGGCCGGCCTGGAGCTGCACCTCGCCCTGCTGGCCAAGACTGCCGATCGCTACGCGAACGTCCGCGCCTCCCTCGACGACGGCAACGCCCGCAAGCTGCACAAGTACGTGACCCAGCACGCCGTCTTCCGCGAAGCGGCGCACCGACCCGGACTCTGCGACGCGCTCTGGGCGCAGCTGGATGCCGCGATCCAAGAGGCCCGTGCGGTCCTGGCCCACAACGGGTTGCCGGCTGGCTGATGCGGAGCGATCGCTCGGCTCGTCAGCCATCGGATGTCGCCGCCGCCACGGACTTCGCGCAGGCTGCTGACTCGGCGCCGTCACCGATCGAACGCCCGAGCCGGCCCGCTCCAGAAGCGAGCACCGAGTTCCCTGAGCCACATTGATTGCAATGCAATCAACCGCTACGCTCACGGCGTCGTAAGGGGACGCCCATGGCCAGCATCACGATCCGAAACCTCGACGAAGCCGTGAAGCGGCGCCTGCGAATGCGCGCCTCAGAACATGGCCGCTCCATGGAGGAGGAAGTGCGGGAAATCCTCCGATCCGCCGTCGCCGAACCGGAGCCTCCCCGGGACCTGGCGCGCGCCATTCGCG
>JAZBPF010000569.1:0-3642 GCA_036351515.1 Pseudomonadales bacterium
CGTGCCGGAGGTGGAGCGGGTCTTCGGCAAGGCGGGGCGTGCGGAGACGGCGACGGATCCGGCGCCCCTGACCATGTTCGAGACCGTGATCCAGCTGAAGCCGAAGGACCAGTGGCGTCCCGGCATGACCACCGAGAAGCTGAAGGCGGAGTTCGACGCCCTCGTGGACTTCCCGGGGCTCTCGAACGCCTGGGTCATGCCCATCCGCACGCGCATCGACATGCTGGCCACGGGCATCCGCACCCCCGTCGGCATCAAGGTCTCCGGCCCCGAGCTCGCCGTGATCGAGGACATCGGCCGGCGCCTCGAGGAAGTGGTGCCCGAGGTGCCGGGGACGGCGTCGGTGTACGCCGAGCGCGTCTTCGGCGGCCGCTACCTCGTGGTCGACGTGGATCGCTACGCTGCCGCCCGCTTCGGCCTGAACGTCGAGGACGTCCAGGGCGTCGTGCGGACCGCCGTCGGCGGGGTGGACGTCACCGAGACCGTCGAGGGGCGGGAGCGCTTCCCCGTGAACCTCCGCTATCCGGCCGCCTACCGCGATTCGCCGGAAGCCCTGCGGGCCCTGCCCCTGGTGACGGCCGACGGCGCCTGGATCGTCCTCGACGACGTCGCCGACGTGGTCCTCGAGGAGGGGCCTCCGTCCATCAAGAGCGAGAACGCGCGGCTCCAGGGCTGGACCTACGTGGACATCGCGGGCCGCGACCTCGGCTCCTGGGTGGAGGAGGCCAGGGTGCGCGTGGCGCAGGAGGTGGAGCTGCCGCCGGGCTACGCGATCCGCTGGGCCGGCCAGTACGAGTACCTCGAGCGGGCCGCCGCCCGGCTCGCGGTGATCGTGCCCGTGACGCTCGCGATCATCGGCGTGCTCCTGTGGCTGAACTTCCGCCGCGTCCGGGACGTGGCGCTCGTGCTCGCCGTGGTGCCGTTCGCCCTGGTCGGCGGCGTGCTCCTCGTCTGGCAGCTCGGCTACGACCTCTCCGTGGCCATGGGCGTCGGCTTCATCGCCCTCGGGGGCGTGGCGGTGGAGATCGCCGTGCTCATGGTCGAGTACCTGAACCGCGCGCTCCGGGAGGCCCGGGAGGACGCGGGGACGCCCGATCTCCTCGAGGTGGTGCGCGAGGGCGCCGGTCGACGGGTGCGCCCGATCGTGATGACCTCCGTGGCGACGATCGTCGGTCTCGTGCCGATCATGATCGGCTCCGGTACGGGTTCGGAGGTGATGCAGCGCATCGCCGCGCCCATGATCGGCGGCATGGCGACGACGCTCGTCGCGACGCTGCTCGTGCTTCCTGTCGCCTGGTTGCTCGTGCACCGGCGTCGGTCGGGCGGCCCGCCGCGGCCGGAGGAGGGCAGGTGAAGGTCAGCGAACTGGCGCGCGCGGCCGGCGTCACGCCCGAGACCGTACGCCACTACGTGCGCGTCGGCCTCCTGGAGGCGGAACGGGATCCCGCGAACGGCTACCGGCGCTTCGCGCCGTCGCAGCTCGAACGCCTGCGCTTCGTGCGCGCGGCCCGGAGCCTCGGCTTCGGCGTCGAGGACGTGCGGGAGATCCTCGGGCAGGCGGGTGCGGGGGATTCGCCCTGTCCGCTGGTCCGGGAGCGCGCCCAGGAGCGGCTCGCGGAAGTGCGCGGGCGCATCGCCGAGCTCGAGGGCCAGCGGCGACGGCTGGAGCGCGTGCTCGCGCTCTGGGACGGGCTCCCCGACGGGATCCCCGAGGGGAGGAGCGTCTGCCCGCTCATCGAGCGCGCCGCGGAGGAGGTGTCGGGGGACCCGGACACGCCTTGACCTGTGCCCTGCACACAGGTCGCACGGTGCATCCACGTCGTGCGACGCAGCGCCGTCGTCACCTGCGGTTCCACCGGCCAGGGAGGCGCCATGGACGCCTTTCTCGACCTCTGGGCCGGAGCGGCCCGGACCAGCCTCGGCCTCTTCTGGACGGCCTTCTGGGCCTTCGGTCTCGGCTACACGATCAGCGCCATGATCCAGGTGTTCGTCACCCGGGCGCGCATGCGTGCCGCGCTCGGGACGGACGGCCCCCGAAGCGTGGCGCTCGCGACCTTCTTCGGTTTCGTCTCTTCCTCCTGCTCCTTCGCCGCGCTCTCGGGCACGCGGGCCCTGTTCGCGAAGGGGGCGGGGCTCGTGGCGTCCCTCGCCTTCCTCCTCGCGTCCACGAACCTGGTGGTGGAGCTCGGCATCCTCATCGCCGTGTTCCTGGCCTGGCAGTTCGTGCTCGCCGAGTACGTCGGCGGTCTGCTCCTGATCGCCCTCGTCTGGCTGTTCGTGCGCGTGACCTTTCCGCGGCGGCTGGTCGAGGAGGCACGGGAACACGCGCGGGCGCAGACGGAGGACGAGGACGGCGGCGAGGCGCCGGACTGGCGCCGCCTGATCCGCTCCCGGGAGGGCTGGGACCGGGTCGCCCGCCGCTACCTCATGGAATGGTCCATGGTCTGGAAGGACGTGACCATCGGCTTCACGGTCGCCGGCGTGATCGCCGCCTTCGTCCCCCGGCGCTTCTTCGAGCTGCTGTTTCCGGGCTCCGGCGGCAGCGAACCGGGCTTCGGCGAACTGCTCGTGCAGGCCCTCGTCGGGCCCCTTGCCGCCTTCTTCACCTTCATCGGCTCCATGGGCAACATCCCGCTCGCGGCGGTGCTCTACGACAACGGAGTCGCCTTCGCGGGAATCATGGCCTTCGTCTTCAGCGATCTCGTGGTGCTGCCGGTGCTGCGCATCCAGGCGCGCTACTACGGCTGGCGCTTCGCCCTCTACGTGCTCGGCGTGTTCCTCGTCGCGCTCGTGCTCACGGCGCTCCTGCTGCACTACGGCTTCGCCCTCGCCGGGCTGCTGCCCGATCCGGACCGGACGCGTGCCGTCGTCGATCGGAGCTTCTTCTCCCTCGACTACACGGCGGTGCTGAACGCCATCTTCCTGGCCGTCACGGCCCGGTTCGCGCTGCGGGCCCGGCACGGCTGGCACGGCGGGCTGGGGGAGGAGCCCGTGCTCGCCTCGGTGGCGCTGCTGGCCCTCGTCTGGCTCGGGACGGGGGTCGGGCTCGGCGTCGCCGGCTTCGGTGCCTGAATCCTCGGAGGAAGTGGACATGAGTACGGCGGCGAAACAGGACCCGGTCTGCGGGATGACGCCGGCGGCGGACACGCCGCGCCGTCACGAACACGAGGGCGTCGTCTGGCCCTTCTGCAGCGACCGCTGTCTCGAGCGTTTCCGGGCGGAACCGGCCGCGTTCCTCGAACGCACGGACCCGGTCTGCGGCATGGCCGTGACACCGCGCTCCGAGCATTTCGTGCGTCATGCCGGCAAGCCGTACTGGTTCTGCTGCGCCCGCTGCGCGGAGCGCTTCGAGGCCGAGCCCGAGGCGTTCCTCGACGACGCGCCCGCCCCGGAGGCGCCCCCGGGCACGAAGTACCTCTGCCCCATGTGCGAGGGGGTCGAGTCCGACGGCCCCGCCGCCTGCCCGAAGTGCGGCATGGCCCTCGAGCCCGCGACGCCGCGCTTCGAGATGCGCACCGAATACACCTGCCCGATGCATCCGGAGGTGGTGCGCGAGGCGCCGGGGGACTGCCCGGAATGCGGCATGGCGCTCGAGCCGCGGACCGTGCAGACGGACCCGGGGCCGGATCCCGAACTCGTGGA
>JAZBPF010000570.1:0-6547 GCA_036351515.1 Pseudomonadales bacterium
CGCCGGGCGAGGGCGAGGCGCGTCTCGCGGTCCTCCGCGCGATGCACCGCCCCGGCGAGCGCGTGGAGGGCGGCGAGGGCCTCGGGCGTGCCGAGATCGTCGTCCAGGGCCGCGACCACGGCCTCGTCGAGGGGTGCGTCCGCGGCGGGCTCGGGGCTGCGCTCCGTGAAGACCGCGCCCTCCGGATCGGCGTCCCGGAGAGCGCCGTGGAGCCGGTCCATGCTGGACCGTGCCTGGGCGAGGAGGTCCTCGGACCAGGACAGGGGCGAGCGGTAGTGCGCCGAGAGGAGCGCATAGCGCAGCACCTCGCCGTGCCACTGCTCGAGGAGGGCCGCCAGGGTCACCACGTTGCCGAGGGACTTCGACATCTTCTCGCCGTCGAAGGTGAGCATGCCGTTGTGCAGCCAGTAGCGGACGAACTCCGGCCGCCCGTGGGCGCAGCGGCTCTGCGCGAGCTCGTTCTCGTGGTGCGGGAAGACGAGGTCCCGGCCGCCGCCGTGGATGTCGATCACCTCGCCGAGGTGCTTCTCGATCATGGCCGAGCACTCGATGTGCCAGCCGGGCCGGCCCCGGCCCCAGGGGCTGTCCCAGCCCGGCAGCTCCGGCGTCGAGGGCTTCCAGAGCACGAAGTCGGCGGGATGGCGCTTGTAGGGCGCCACCTCGACGCGGGCGCCGGCGATCATGTCCTCGAGGGCCCGGTGCGAGAGCGAGCCGTAGGCGGGATCGGACTCCACGGCGAAGAGCACGTGCCCCTCGGCGGCGTAGGCGTGCCCGCCCGCGATCAGGCGCTCGATCATGGCGATCATCTCGGCCACGTGGTGCGTGGCCCGCGGCGCCAGGTCCGGAGGCAGCGTGCCGAGGGCCGCCACGTCCGCCTCGTAGGCGGCCGCGTAGCGCTCGGCGAGCTCGGCGATGGGCACGCCCTCGGCGGCCGCCGCCGCGTTGATCTTGTCGTCCACGTCCGTGAAGTTGCGCACGTAGGTGACGCGCGGGTAGGCGCGGCGCAGGACGCGGTAGAGCACGTCGAAGACCACCGCCGCGCGGGCGTTGCCCACGTGGATCCGGTCGTAGACCGTGGGGCCGCACACGTAGACCGTGACGTGGGCGGGATCCAGGGGCTCGAAGGGGCGCGTCTCGCCCGTGCGGGTGTCGTGCAGGTGCAGGGTCATGGGGAGTTCCGTCCGGGTCGCGGCTGCGGGGGCGCGGGCTGGCGGCTCAGGACGCGATACATCGCCGGCGGCCGCTCGCGGGAGCGGCCGTGTCGCGGCGGGTTTCGATCTGCAGGTTCCGATGCATGGACACGAGTATACAGGCTCGCTGGTTCGGGCCCGGCGCCTCAGGAACGTCCGTAGACGGAGGCGGGGTCGACCTCCACGGCCGCGCGCACCTCGCCGCCGTCCTTCGAGAGCGTCAGATAGAAGCAGTTCGCCCGCCCCGTGTGGCAGGCCGGCCCGGCCTGGTCCACGAGGAGCAGCAGCGTGTCGCCGTCGCAGTCGACCCGGAGCTCCACGAGCCGCTGCACGTGGCCCGATTCCTCGCCCTTGCGCCAGGGACGTTTCCGGGACCGTGACCAGTAGCACACGCGCCCGGTCTCGAGCGTCTCGCGCAGCGTCGCCTCGTTCATCCAGGCGAGCATGAGCACCTCGCGGCTGTCGTGCTGCTGCGCGATCGCCGGGACGAGGCCGTCCGTGTTCCAGGCGAGAGCCGCGAGGAGGGCCTCCCGGTCCACGGCGGTGCCCGGCGCCGAGCCTTCGAGCGCGCGGAAGAAGTCGGAGGGGGCGGCCATGGTCGATCTCCGGGGCGGCGGCGCGGCGCAAGCCTAGCGGAAGGCGGCGGGACGAACGAGGTGTCCGGGCGTGCTTGCGGAGGTAGTCGTTACTTTATAACATCGCGCCCCTTTCCCGTTCCCGCTGGAGCCCTCGTCATGGTCCGACCCCCGCTTTCCTGGACGCCCCTCGCAGCAGCGGTCGCCCTGGTGCCGCTCGGCGCCGGCGCCGCGACCGGGCCCGCGACGCCCGACGTGGTCGAGCGGGTGGAGGAGATCCGCGTCTACGCGAACCCCGTGCGTCCGTCCTCCGACGAGGTCGCCCAGCCGGTGGAGGTGCTCTACGGCGAGGAGCTCGCCCGCCGCGTCGCGCCGAGCCTCGGGGAGACCGTGGCCCGGGAGCCCGGCATCCAGACCAGTTACTTCGGCCCCGCCGTCGGCCGGCCCATCGTCCGGGGCCTCGCCGGACCGCGGGTGAAGGTGCTCGAGAACGGCATCGGGGTCCTCGATGCCTCCGTCACCAGCGACGACCACGCGGTCGCCGTCGAGCCCTTCCTCGCGGATCGCATCGAGATCCTCAAGGGCCCCGCCACCGTGCTCTACGGCTCCGGCGCCATCGGCGGCGTGGTCAACACGGTCTCGGGCCGTCTTCCCGAACGCCTCCCCGACGAGCCCGTCTCCCTGCGCGGGGAACTGCGCGGCGGTGACGTGGCCGACGAACGCACGGCTCTGCTGCGCATGGACGGTGCCGCGGGGGGGCTGGTGTTCCACGCGGACGGGGTCGTCCGCGAGACCGACCCCTTCGAGATCCCCGGCTCCGGCGAGTCCGCCGCCCGCGTCGCCGCCGAGGAGGCGGAACACGCCGGCGAGGAGCACGAGCACGAGGAAGAGGAGGCCATGCGCGGGGTCCTCGAGAACTCCGATCTCGACACGGAGAGCGTGTCCTTCGGCCTCGGCTGGATCGGCGAGGGCTGGCAGATGGGTGCCTCCGTCAACCGCTTCCAGACGGAGTACGGCCTTCCCGGCGGTCACGAGCACGCTCACGAGCACGAGGAGGAGGAGCACGAGGGCGAGCACGAACACGAGGAGGAGGAAGAGGGCGACGTGCGCATCGACCTCGACCAGACCCGCTACGACGTGCACCTCTCCGTGGACGATCCGCTGCCGGGCTTCACGGGCCTGCGCGTGCGCGGCGCCTGGAACGACTACCGGCACGTGGAGGTCGAGCCCTCCGGCGAGATCGGCACGCTCTTCGAGATCGAGGCCTTCGAGGGGCGCATCGAGGCCCTCAACGCCCCGGTCGCGGGCTTCACCGGTGCCGTCGGCCTGCAGCTCGAGACCAAGGACTTCTCCGCCACCGGCGAGGAGGCGTTCGTGATCCCCGTCGAGCGCGAGGCGTACGCGCTCTTCGTCTACGAGACGCGGCCGGTGGGCAACGGCAAGCTCGAGCTCGGGGGGCGCATCGAGCGGGTCGAGTACGACCCGTCCGCCGGTGAGGACACCTCCTTCGACGTCGGCTCCCTCGCCCTGGGCATCAGCCGTCCTCTCGGCACGCGGGCCGGCGTTTCGCTGCAGGCGGACCTCGCGCAGCGCGCGCCGGCCCTGGAGGAGCTCTACGCGAACGGTGCGCACCTCGCGACGCAGACCTTCGAGATCGGCGACGTGAACCTCGACGAGGAGCAGGCCGCGAACCTGAGCCTCACGCTCGAGGGGAATCTGGAGCGGGTGAACCTGCGCGGCAGCGTCTACGCCACCCAGTTCCGCGACTTCATCTACCTCCAGGACCTCGGCTTCGAGGAGGACGGACTGCCGGCACGGCAGTGGACCCAGGCCGATGCGCTGTTCACCGGCGTCGAGGGCGAGGCGGTGTTCTCGCTCGTGGAGTCGGCCGCCGGAACGCTCGACCTGCGCGCCACCGGCGACCTCGTGCGCGCGCAGCTGGACGACGCGCCTGCCGGTGACAACGAGGAGCTGCCCCGGATCCCGGCGGCGCGCCTCGGCCTCGGGCTCGAGTTCGTCCGCGGCAACCTCGCCGGCGAACTGGGCTGGACGCGCTGGTTCGACCAGGACGACGTGCCGGTCGGCGCGCTGCCCACGGACGGCTTCGACATGGTGACGGCGTACCTGGGCTACCACCTCGACTTCGAGGCCTCTCACCTGGAGCTGTTCCTGCGCGCGGACAACCTCCTCGACGAGGAGGCGCGGCTGGCCACCTCCTTCCTGAAGGACCAGGCGCCGCTGCCCGGCCGCGGTTTCCAGGGCGGGCTGCGCTTCTCCTTCTGAGCCCCCTCCGGAGCCGGCCGTCCCGGCCGGCTCCGTTCAGAGCTCCCGGAACTGCATCGCGTGCAGCCGTGCGAAGGTGGGGCTCGTGCGCAGCAGCTCGTCCTGGGTCCCCAGGGCCTCCACCTCGCCGTTCACGAGCACGAGCACGCGGTCGGCGTCCCGTACGGTCGCGAGCCGGTGCGCGATGAGGATCGAGGTGCGCCCGTGCGTGATGCGCGCCAGCGCCTGCTGGATGAGCGCCTCGGTCTGCGGGTCCACGTTCGCCGTGGCCTCGTCGAGGATCAGCAGCGAGGGATCCGTGGCGAGCACCCGGGCGAAGGCGAGGAGCTGACGCTGCCCCTGGGAGAGATTGCGGCCGCGTTCGGCGAGCGGCGTGTCGAAGCCTTCGGGCAGCGCCTCGACGAAGCCGTCGGCGCCGACGGCGCGGGCCGCCTCGATGGCCCGTTCCCGGGAGATCGCCGGATCCCCGAGCGTGAGGTTGTCGAGGATGCTCCCGGCGAAGACGTGGAAGTCCTGGAGCACGAAGCCCATGCGCCGGCGCAGGGCCACCGGGTCCACGTCGAGGACGTCCACGCCGTCGACGTGGACCGTGCCGCGGGGCGGATCGTAGAGCCGGGCCAGGAGGCGCACTAAGGTGCTCTTGCCGGACCCCGTGGGCCCGACGATCGCCAGCCGCGAGCCCGCAGGCACTTCGAGGGAGACGTTCCGGAGCACCGCCGGGCCGCCCCGGTAGGCGAAGGTGAGGTTCCGGACCGAGAGGGCCCCGGGCAGGTGCTCGGGGAGCGGCACCGGATGTTCCGGCCGGTGCAGGGGCTCGTGCCAGTCGAGGGCCTGGAAGATCCGTTCGCCGCTCGCCATGGCCCGGAACAGCAGGTTGTACTGGTCCCCGAGGGCCACGATGGGCTGGAAGAGCAGGTCGATGTAGCGCGTGAACAGCACGATCGTGCCGAGCGTGACCGCGTCGTCGAGCACGGCGCGGCCGCCGTAGAACAGCACCGCGGCCACGGCGAGGTTCGCCAGGCTGTCGTTGACGGCCCCGTAGACCGTCTCGATGCCCATGGCCCGGGTCTCCTGGCTCCGGTGCCGCTCGTTCACGGCCCCGTAGCGCGCGAGGTTCTCCTGCTCCCGGCCGTGGAGCTGCACCACCTGCAGCCCGGCGAGGTTCTCCTGGAGCGTCTGGTTGAGCAGGGACAGGCTCTGGCGCGCCGCGCGGTACAGGGACCGGGTCAGGCGCCGGAACAGGAACGTCATGGCCAGGAGCACGGGCGCGAAGGCGAGGAGGATGCCCGTGAGCCCCGGATCCGCCGCGAGCATGATCGCCAGCGCCACGAAGAAGGGGACGAACTCGCCGACGAGCGAGCCGAGGGAACGCAGCAGCTCGTAGAGGGACTCGACGTCGTTGGTCACGCGCGTCGTGACGCGCCCCACGGCCACGCGGTCCCAGAACGCCGCCGGCTGCCGGATCAGGTGCGCGAAGACCGCGCCGCGGAGCCGGGACAGGCCGAGCACCACGGCGTCGGCGAGGGTGACCCGATGGCCGTGACCGGTCACCGCCACGGCGAGCTGGACCAGGGCGTAGAGCACGCAGGCGGCCGGGAGCAGGGCGATGCCGAAGGTGGCGGCGATGTGTTCCGTGAGCGCCACCAGGCCGAAGTCGGGGATCGACGGGTTCGCCTCGCCGAGGAGCACGCGGTCGATGACCACGATGGACAGGAGCACGGGCAGCATCACCGAGCCGAAGGCCTGGAGCAGCACCAGGGCCGCCGAGAGCAGGTAGCGGCCGCGTTCCGGAGCCAGCCAGCGCAGCAGGCGCCGGAGCAGCACGAGGTCGAGCATGCGTCCGGAGAGGTCCGCGTCGAACAGCTCGGCGCGCCCGCGGGTCGGGGCCGGGGCGCTCACGCGGGAAGCTCCAGGGCTCCGGGGAGCGCCGTGGCGGATTCCTGCTCGCGGGCCAGGGTCGCGTACCAGCCGCCGGCGGCGAGCAGCGCGGCGTGGTCGCCGTACTCCGTGGCGCGCCCGTTCTCGAGCACCAGGATCCGATCCGCGTGGCGGGCCGTGGAGACCCGGTGCGTGACCATGACCGTGGTCCGTGCCGCGCGGGCCTCGATGAGGTGGGCGAGGATCCGTTCCTCGGTCTCCGTGTCCACGGCGGCGAAGCAGTCGTCGAGGAGCAGCACCGGCGCGTCCCGGATCACGCCCCGGGCCACGGTGGCGCGCTGGCGCTGGCCGCCGGAGAGGGTCACGCCGCGCTCGCCGACGAGGGTCGCGAGGCCCTCGGGCAGGCGCTCCAGCAGTGCCGTGAGCTCGGCCCGGGCCGCGGCCTGGAGCACCGATGCCTCGGGCCGCGACGGGTCGTCGTAGGAGAGGTTGTCGCGCAGGGGCTGGCCGAACAGGAAGGCGTCCTGGGGCACCAGCACCACTTCCCGGCGCAGCTGCGAGAGCGGCCAGTCGGCCACGTCGTGGCCGTCCAGGCGGACCTCGCCGGGCGCGGCCTCCACG
>JAZBPF010000571.1:0-2453 GCA_036351515.1 Pseudomonadales bacterium
AGCGCCTTCGCGTCGCCGAACTGGCCCCAGATGTTCTCCTCGATCATGCGCTCGAGGCGCGAGGTGCGCTCCGTGCGCAGGGCCCGCAGCGCCGGCGAATGGAAGCGGTTGAGGTAGACCGTGTCCGTCTCCTTGGCCTCCACGATCGCCTGCTTCCAGTTCTCGTGCACGGGCGACTCGGCGGCGGAGACCATGCGCGTGCCCATCTGCACCGCCTCGGCGCCGAGGCAGAAGGCGGCGGCCATGCTGGCGCCGTCGACGAACCCGCCCGCCGCGATGATCGGCACGTCCACGCGGGAACGGATCAGCGGCAGCAGCACGAGGGTGGAGACGTCCTTCGGGTTCTTGAAGCCGCCGCCCTCGGCGCCCTCCACCACGAGGCCGTCCACGCCGGCGTCGACGGCCTTCAGCGCCGCATCGAGGCTCGGGACCACGTGGTAGACCGTGAGGCCCGCCTCCTTCAGCTGCCCCGTGTACTTCGTGGGGCTGCCGGCGGAGGTGGTCACGAACTTCACCCCCTGGTCCACCACGAACTGCACGATGTCGGGATCGCGCACGAAGGCCTGGGCGATGTTGACGCCGAAGGGCTTGTCCGTGAGGTCCCGCATCTTCCGGATCTCCTCGCGGATCGCGTCGAGCTCGCCGGAGGAGGTCTCGATGACGCCGAGGCCGCCGGCGTTGGAGACCGCCGAGGCGAGCTGCGAGCGCGCGATCCAGCCCATGGGGGCCTGGACCACGGGGATCTCGATGCCGAGAAGGTCCGTGATGCGATTGCGGAACTGCATGGTCGTCTCCCGTCCTGTCGTGGGGGCCGGTTCAGAGCTGCACCGGCAGCTCGAGATGGCGTTCGTAGACGAAGCGCTGGTGCTCGAGGAGGCGCGGCTCGAGCGCCGCGAGGAGCTCCGCGTCCCGGCAGGTGTAGCCCGCCCGCGCCAGCTCGCTCATGGGCATCTCCTCCGGCGGCAGCGGGTGGAGCAGCGTGACGAAGGTCGCGAGGTACACGTCCAGCGCCGTCAGGCGGTCCTGCATCAGGTAGCGGTGGCCGTCGAGACGCGCCGAGAACAGGCCGAGCAGCTCGAGCACGCGCCGCTTCGCCGCCGGGGCACAGCCGGGGCGGTAGCCGTAGCGGGGCGCGAGGTAGGCGCCGACCTCCGGCGGAAAGCCCGGGACGTCGGGCTGCTCCAGCGCGGTGTGGATCATGAGCAGGCGAACGGTCCAGCCGAGCCCCTCCTCGCCGCAGAGTTCGTGGGCGAGCCCGAAGAACAGCGCCCGTTCGCCCACGCCCGCCGGGATCAGCGCCGGCTCCGGTGCCAGGCGCTCGGTCCGCAGCAGGATCTCCGCCCAGCCCGTGCGCGGCTTCTCCTCGTCGACCACGAAGGCGGGCACGCCCACGTCGCCGACCCAGGCGCGCGCCGCGTCCGGGGCCTCGTCCGCTCCCGGTCGCGCCAGCACGTAGGGCACGCCCTTCACGTACAGGAGGCCCTTGGCGGCCTCCGTCCAGGGACTCGGCACGCCCGGGAGCGAGACGATGCGCACCCCGGGGCGAGCGCGGGCCTCCGCGATGGAGACGACCTCGGCCATCAGTCCCACCCGAACCGGTCGACGAAGACCAGCTCCTTGCCGATCCACATGGTCGAGCGCCGGAAGTCGATGAACTTCGCTTCGTCCTCGATGGCCCGGGCGTTCGCGCGCTGCGCCTCGGGACCGCCGCGCCCCGCGCCGCGGTCGAACCAGACCTCGGCATGGCCGTCGTAGGGATCGACGCGGGTGCCGCGCGCTTCGCGCAGGGCCGTCTCGAACTCCGACTCGACGCGGTGCACCTGCTGGTAGCGGTGGATGCCGGAGGCCGGCGCCTGGCTGCGGATGAGCGGGCCGTGGTGCGTGCGCCAGTAGCGCTGCCCGGCCTCGAAGCCGACGTCCGCGCGCAGGCGCAGGGGGAAGTAGAGCTTCACCCAGGGCGAGCGCGGCGTGGCGAACAGCTCCTGCGCGGGATTCACCTGCGGGAGTTCGACGTTCAGCCAGAGCGGGCTCTGCGCGAGGTCGATGAACGTCGCCTCGTCCTCGAGGAGCGCCTCGCCCGCCGCCCGGCCGGGAACCGAGTGCATGGCCTCGGCGAGGTCGCCCTCGTGGTCCCACCAGAGCTCCGCCACGCCGTCGTAGCGCGGCTCCATGCCGCCGCGGGCCGCCTGCAGGGCGTCGTCGATGGGATCGTCCAGGGCGTGCACCTGGACGTAGCGCCGCAGGCGCAGGGCACTCGCGAAGCCGGCCACGAGCGGGCCGTGGGTCTCGCGCCAGTAGCGCTGGAAGGCCTCGAGGGTGCTTCCCTCGCGACGCCGGAGCAGATAGACGAGTCGGATCATGGGTCCCCTCCCGAACCGGCGGGCATGTTCGCCCGGTGGAAGGGGCCGCGCAACGCACGGGTCCTTCCGCTCGCGGATTCCCGGTAGGCTGCC
>JAZBPF010000572.1:0-4340 GCA_036351515.1 Pseudomonadales bacterium
CGACCACCAGGATCGTGTTGCCGCTCATCCGCTCCTCCACGCGCGTGGAACCGGGGCGCATTACACGGAGGGGATGTTACAGACGCGTGATGGTTTCTTGAATCGCGGGTGAAGACCGCACCGCGGCGCGGTCCGGATTCCATTCTGGGGAACACGGGGCGGCCGCGAGGGCCGCCCCGTGCGCGCGGTCGACGAAGGCCGGGCAGGGGTCCCTCGAAGGTGTGCGTGATGCCCACCTTCCACATGCACATCGAACTCCGTGAAGGCGGCGGCGATGTCCTGATCGTCCTCGAAGGGGAAGGCTCCGGAGAGAAAACCGAAGAAGCCCGTGGTCGACGGGCAGCCGGGATCGCCGACCTCGTCAGTCGAGCGGACGGACCCGTGTCGCGCCGCCAGCCTCGCGGACGAGCAGGGCTCCGCCCAGTGCCGTGCGCTGCACGGTCACCGCGTCGCCTTCGCGAAAGCGGGTGCGCTCGCGCGTCTGCTCGGTCCAGCGCTCGCCGTTCTCGAGCACGAAGATGCGCTCGCCGCGCGGGCGTTCGTCGATGGTCAAGATGCGCGTGGGTCGGGCCTCCGACGACTCGACAGGTTCCGCCGGCCCCGATGGCCGCATGCCGGTTTGGCCGGCCCGCTCCGGTGCCACCGGGCCGTGTTCTCCGATGCCCGCGCTCGTGGCAGCACGCTCAAGGTTGCGCTCCACGACGCGGTCGTAGCAGTCCAACCGGTCCGCGTCGCGCTCCAGCTGTGCGCAATGGTCCAGAGCTTCCGCGAGGGAATCTCCGATCGCTGCATGGGCAGGCGTCGGCCAGAGAAGGAAGAACAGCAAGCAGGGAAGGAGCGCGTTGGCAGTAGCGGTCGTCACGGAGATCCCCCGCGGAGGGACGATGAAGTCGTGGACGTCGAAAGGGCGCAAATGAAGAGGGGCGGCTCGCGCCGCCCCTCCGGTCCTGCCTCGATGCAGCCCTCAGAGCTGCATCGTGTAGCGCGCATACCAGATGGCACCGCGCGGATCGTGCACGAACGGGTCGAAGAGCCCGTCGAAGTTCACCCGCGGGGGACGCTTGTTGAAGATGTTCGTCCCACCGATCGAGATGCGGCTGCCTTCCTCGGCGAAGCCGATCTTGGGTAGTTCGTAGGCGTACTGCAGATCGACGGTGATCCACTCGTCGATGGTGCGGTTCGCGACGTCGATCCCCGTCGCTACGGCACGGAGGCAGCTGCCGACGCACTGGCCCTCACCGGTGGTGGGTTGATCGTCCTGGTACGAATCGATGTACCGGACGAGCAGGAAGGCGCCGTGCCGATCCTTCTGCCAGGCGAGCGACGCGTTGGCCTTCCACTCGGGCAGCGACCGGCCGATCGTCGTGTTGATGTTGCGCTTGCCGACGCCGTCGGTGGTCGATCCGTCCGGGTTGGTGAGGACGTATTCCCGGGTCCAGCTCGCCGTGATTCCGGGCGTGAAGAGCCCCAGGTTATCCGTGGCGATCTCATAGGACAGGCTGACGTCCATCCCGGACGTTTCGAGCTCGTCCGCGTTCGCGAACCGAGGTTCCGCCCGAAGGTAGGCCCCGTTCTCGGCGCGGATCACCTGATCGGGAATGCCGGGCCCGATGGAGATGATGGAGCCGTCGGGCTGGATGCCGCAGTCGGGGATGGTGTCCGTCGGATCGTCGTTCAGGCCCTGCGGGCACCGCGACGCCGTATCGATGGCGATCAGCTCCTGACCGCCCGGCCGCACGATGAGATCGTCGTACTGGAAGCTGTAGTAGTCGAGGTCCGCGGAAAGGCCCTCGAGGATCCCCTCGGACGGCTTCCAGGACAGGCCGACGTTCCAGACGAAGGCCGATTCCGGCTTGAGCGCCTCGTTGCCGATGCCGACCTCGGGGCGGAACGCGAGGCCCGATCCGGAGAAGGGGTCGGCGATGTTCACGAGCTGGGTCGTGAAACCGTAGCGCTGGAGCAGGGAGCCCACCCGGAAGGAGGTGCCCGTGGACGCGCGGAGCGTGAGATCGTCCGTGGCCCGCCACATGGCGGTCAGCTTCGGATCGAACGACTCGTCGTCGAGATCCTGAAACGATTCGTAGCGACCCGCGAACTGCAGATCGAGCCGGTCCGTGATCGGGATGGCGAGTTCGACGAAGGCCGCGAACACGTTCTCCTCGCCCTGCCAGTCCTGGCCGCCGAAGATGAAGGAGAAGCCGTTGGCGTTCGTCGTGTCGTCCGCCTCTGCGGTGATCTCGTCCCGGCGCCATTGTGCGCCCACGGCCATGCCTAGCGGCATTCCGTTGGGGAGCTCGAGCAGGTCCCCGCTGATCACGAGATCCGTGACCGTCTGGGTGGCAGTCGAGTTCGTGCGGAACTCGCCGACCATCCAGCTGAGCAGATCCGGCGAATTGGCCAGCGCCGGATCGGTCTGCGGCGACCCGTCCGGAGTGAAGAAAGCGCTGTAGTAGGGGTTGTAGTACTCGCAGTTGCCGACGCCGGGAGTTCCAGTGGCCGCGTTGCACAGCGGACCGCCGAGGCCGTTGAGAGCGAGCTGCAGGTTCTGCTGATTCGTGTCGGTGCCGCGTTCGTTCGCCTTGCGCTCGCTTCGCGTGACCGAGAAGTCGTAGTTCCAGCTGTCGCCCAGGTCCCCGCGAGTACCGATGACTCCGCGCCAGACCGCAGAGGTCGCACGCGTATCCGTGTCCACCGGTCGGAGAGCAGTCTCTTCGTCGCCGGGCGTGAAGCCGAGCACCCGGCCGAAGAAAGTGGTGCCGATCACGTTGCCGGGCGTCGTCAGGAATCCGGCCAGCGGCGAATCGGCGGCCGTCAACAGTGCATCGCGGCGTGCGAGGTCGTTCTGCACGCCCGGATTCGTTGCGGGCACGAACGGGAAGCGGACCAGGGGGAACAGGGAGTTGCCGCGACGGAACTCCTGATCGGAGAAGGCGAACTCACCGTAGAGCTCCATGCTCTCGCTGAGATCGAAGGTGCCCGACACGTGGCTGAGGATGCGGGTTTCCTCGCCGACGAGGTTGAAGAACGGTGAGAAGTCGTAGATGCAGCCGCCCAGCGAATCGATGGTCGAGCCGGCTGCGAGGGGCGTCCCGAAGAGCGGTGAGCGGAAGCTCTGCCGGTGGCGGTCGGCGGCGAGTTCGCAGTCCAAGTCCCCGATGCCACCCGTGCCGACGTAGGCGCCGATGGCCGTGCTGTTCGGCGCGGGGCCGTCCGGGCCCAGACCGATGGGCAGCGTGCTTCCAGGGTTACCCAGCGTCGAGACAGCCGAGCGACCGAAGTCGTCGTAGCGGTCGTCGATGCGCAGACCCTCGCGGCCGAGCACCTCGAAGCTCGCGGTGATGCTGCCGCGCTCTCCGCTTGCGCCCCAGATCCCGGAGAAGGTGACGTCGGTCTGCTCGCCCGACTCCTGGTCTGCGCGCGCATCGAAGGAAAGCTCGAGCCCGTCGAAGTCGTCGCGGGTGATGAAGTTCACCACGCCGGCGATGGCGTCGGAGCCATAGAGGGCGGACGCTCCGTCCTTGACCACCTCGACGCGCTGGATCGCGATCGAGGGCATCATCGTGGCGGTGTTCACGAAGGCGTTGCCGCCCGAGTCGGTGCTCGACGCGACGAACCGCTTGCCGTTGAGGAGCACGAGCGTCGATCCGAGCCCGAGGTTCCTGAGGTTGATGTTGGTCTGGCCGACGGAGTTGTCGCCGCCGGAGAAGGCGTTGGTGACGTTCGTGGAGCCCGCGTTGAAGGTCATCCGATTGACGATGTCGGAGACCTCGATGGCTCCGACCTGCTCGATGCTCGCCCGGTCGATGACCGTGAGTGGCGAGGGCGAGTCCGCCGTGGTGCGGCGGATGTAGGAACCGGTGACGACGATCTCCTCGACGAGTTCCTCGCCGAGGGCAGGAAGCGAAGCAGGCACTACCACGGCGGATGCCGCACAAGCGGCAATCGCCCGGCGCAAGCGGGATCGGGACATGGGTGTCTCCCCTGTGCTGGTCGGATGGCTCGTCGCGATCCGGGGGCGGTTCGGATGCCGCCGTTGTGCGGATCGCACGATCACAGCCGGGCAAGGGAGTCTGTCCGCGCGGGCGCCCCAGTGCAGGCGCAGAACTCCGGACGATTCATCTCCCTTCCCCGCCGCGGAATATTCGCCGTGGCGGTGCTGGTGTCAAGGGCCCCTGACGCCCTCGAGCAGGGCACCGGCCCCGGCGGGAGCCGGGGCCGGTCGGCTCAGAGCTGGAAGATCAGCCCCAGCTTCGTCATGCGCCCGAAGGCACTGTGCGTGTACGGGTCGTAGTTGAGGTCCGTCTGGGCGCGCGGAGGCTCCTCGTCGAACAGGTTGAAGA
>JAZBPF010000573.1:0-11892 GCA_036351515.1 Pseudomonadales bacterium
GGAGGTGATTGGTCGCCGGGACAGCTGGAGTCGCCTCGAGGAGGTCGAGTACGCGACGCTGGTGTGGATCGACTGGTTCAACCATCGGCGGCTTCTCGAGCCGATCGGGGACGTTCCACCGGCTGAGTTCGAGGCCAAGTACCATCGACTGCAAACGGGTCAGGCCCTGGCGGCCTGACTCACACAAAACGGCCTCCGGGAAACCCGGGGCGGTTCAATCCTTGGGTACCTCCACAAAGACGAAAGTCGAGACTCGACTGAAAGGCTTCCTAACCCGGGATCCCCGCACGGAGCCAGGATTTGTCGGTGGATTTTACAGACCCTTCAGCGAGTCGCAGGCAGATCCGCCCAACTCTCTGTTTCATATACTCTTTCTGAGAGCGCATGCATGGGCACAGTCCATGCATCTTCCCGCGTGAGTACCTTGATCCATCCTGAACTGGAGAAACTCATGGCTAGATTTCACTCGATAGCGGTAGGGCTTGCGACGATCGGGATGATCTACGCTTCTGGCGCATCCGCCACCCCGATAAACAACCCGCTCGGAGGTATTGGATCGTCGGGGGAGCAATCGCTTCAGGACATCCTCGATGGGATCGCTGACGATGGAGACATTGGTTTCGACGTTGCCAATGACTTCGTTTCACCCGACTTGTTCTGGGTTGCAGGAACTGGTGGGGTGCCGACCGCGAACATCATCATCGAGGTGGCTGGCAACAGAAACAGCAATACGGTCGGCATCTACGAACGCGGGGACGTTGGTAACAAAATCGATTTGTTCGCAGGATCCGCGGCTGCGGGCGATCGGGTCGTTTTATCTTTCACGGATACCGGTAGCTCAATCGACATCACAGTAGCTGATGCCGATTCATTTTCTATTATCGACAACGGAACCTTCGCCTCGTCGCAGTTCGGGTGGTTCCTTGACGGCCCAGGGGGCACCTTTTTCAGCGACGACAGTGACAATGCAGACGGTTATGACCACATGCTGGCCTATGAGGGGAACGGTGAATTGGTGACCGTTTCAGAGTTTTCCGGGCCGTTCCTTCAAGATCAGTTCATTCTTGCGTGGGAGGATTTGCCTGGAACCAGCGCTGATTGGGACTACAATGACTTTGTATTCTTGGCCCAATCTGTGCGTCCTGTCGCAGCCCCCGGTGTAATTGGCATTTTGGGTGCACTGCTGTTTGTGACGGGAATTCGGCGACGGGCACGTGGTACCGCAGCGTAGAACGGTCTCCAAGGACATTCCGTGTACGCTCGCGCAGCGGGCGTGCACGGTTTTTCGTCAATCCCATCACGCACGATGGCCCATGTGGCCAGTCTTTGCTGCGACAGCCAAGTCGTTCTGTCTGCCGGCCCGTTGGTTTGAACGCCCGCCTATCCTTGAGACCCAGGATCAACGTCACTGAGTAGTGCGAACTAGCACACAAAGCCTCTCATCCGACGGCAGTCTGTCCAAGCGGCTCAAAAATGCTTCGTTGTTTCGAAGCCATTGCTCGACTCGCACATGCACGTAGCCTCCTGCAAGGTCGCTAGCGCTTCCCGTGTGCCTGATTTCTTCGGGCCGCCGATCATTTGAAGAAAGCCCAGTCTGATGCTGCCTTCAGAAGGTGATCGATGGACTCACTCGGAGTCAGGTAGCTGAAGATCGTATGTGGCCTTTCGTGAATGTAGCCCCGACACCAAATCTTGACTGCGGCCCCGGCCTTTGCCCGAGCGCGGAACCACTCGAGGTTCGGCGGCACGCGCCGGGACTTACCGTTGAAGCGATCCTCCCGGCCGTTCTGCCGCGGCTTGCCCGGGGTGATGAAGATCATTCCGATCTCGTTTTCGATGACCCAGCGGATCACCGCCGTCGAGACGAACTCCGGCCCGTTGTCGGACCGAATATGCCTCGGGGCACCGTGCAGGCTCACCAGCCGGGTGAGTTCCTCGACGACTCGTCGGGAGTGGATCTGGCCATCGACGAGGATCGAGAGGCACTCCGGGGTTTGCTCGTCGATCACGGTCAAGCACTTCAGCTGCTGACCGTTCGTAGCGCGGTCGAGGAAGAAGTCGCGTAGGCCCAGACCTGATTGCGGCGGGTCGTCAGATGCGGCCGGGGGCGGCTCAACGCCACGCGCCGGCGCTTCCGTTTCTTCGGGAATTGCAGGCCCGATTTGTTCCATAGTCTACAGGCACGGTCGGAGCTCATGTGGAATCCTTGGCGCTGCAAAAGGACACGGATTCTCCGATAGCCGAACCTCGGGTGCTGTCGGGCTAGATCCTTGATGGCACCGACTGGCTTCCCGTACTTGGCCTCGAGTACGGAGTGGTAGCTCAGCGTCGAGCGAGCAACCCTCGCAAGAGAGCAGGCGCGTCGCAGCGAGATCCCGCGGCTCGCGATGTAGCGAGCCACCGACCGCCGCGCCGACGCGCTTACCACTTTTTTGCGTTCACCTCCTTCATGACCTCGATCTCGAGGTCACGCTCGGCCAGCAACTTCTTCAGCCGGGCGTTCTCCTTCTCGAGCGATCGAAGGTGGCGAACGTCGTTCACCTCGAGCTCCCCATAGCGCTTCCGCCAGGTGTAGATCGTCTGTTCGCGGATACCGTACGCCTTCGCGGCCGCTGCGACGGACGTCTGGTCGGCCTCCCGCAGGATGCGGACCATCTGGTCCTCGGTGAACCGGCTCTTCTTCATGGCTCCTCCTCGCTGGAGCCATCCTCTCAAGATTCAGCTGGTCCGAGAAATAGCAGGCAGGTCAGACTGACTACGCTTGAACAACGAGATTGAGAACGATCGGAGGTGGTCAGGATCTTGCCCAACCACGTTTCGATCACCCGCCTCGTCGCGGAGCAAACGGACGAGTTACGAGTGTGTCACAAGCACGTGACCTTTGAAGCGATCGGCATCGCCCTGTGCCGAGACAAGCCGGCCGCGGTCCTCGGATACGGTGCGACGCGACGTCAAAATAGAAATCGCGCTACATCATTGTTTGACGGGATACCTTTCCCTCGAAAGCTCACAACCACGGCGCAAAGCCTCGAGATAAGCCATGTGAATCAGCGAAAGTTCGGAACGCGAAGCTAGCCGGACAGGGCCTCGCCATTCAAGAGGGCGGCAAGACTCAATCAACCAGTGGGATCCACATGCGACCGGCGGGATAGGTTCCCAACCGGCCGCACATGACGCAAGGCACGAACTCGAAAGGGAGCGTCCGAACTGCAGGCGCGCCCTTCGTGCGATCCCGTCCGCGACGGGATCAATCCTTCGAGAAACGCCGCCTGCGCGCGAACGCCATTCCGACAAGTCCAAGTCCCGTGAGCGCCAGGGAAGCGGGCGCAGGCACGGGTACGGCCGTGAAGAAACCCTGGAACTTGGCGCTGTTCGCCTGCTCCTCGGCAGTCTTGAAATCAGCGCCGATGTCGAAACCAGTCGTACTGAACACGTACGTGATCCCGTCGATCGTAAACGTTTCGGAGGCGCCGAGATTGAGCACCGGGGTAACAATATCCGCGCACCCATTGCTGTTCACACCGCTCCCATTGGCGCCTCCATCCGCGCAGGGATTTGCTCCATTGTCCGTCTCGAAATGGGAGAAAATGAACTGAGACGTCACAGAGATCGGCTGCGCCGACCCGTTCACCGCAGTACCGGTGATCGTCACATCCAGCACAGCTTGAGTAATGGACGTTCCCGCGTCGATCGGGAAGTTACGGTGGGTGAAGGTGCCCAGATCGAAGACGACGTCCGCGGAAAACGGACCCTGGACCGGGGGCGCGACTCCATCGAAGTCGTAGCCGCTCTGGTTGGATGTAGGTGTCCCCCAAGAAACACTGTCCGAACCGAGACCAGTAACGGACGTACCGCCCGTGACGGAAGACCATACCCCAGTGACGTCACTGATCGTGACGGACACCGGGCCCGCGAATGCAATCGGTGCAATCGTACCCATCAAGAAGGCACCGGCTGCCTTGGCAACCAAACTTCTGTTCATTCCGAAACCCTCCAGTTGATGCGTCCCAATGGCTGCGGCCTTCGCATCAACGATTCCTCAACATTCGGATCGGACCGCTGGGCAACCCCCCACAACGCTTGAGTCACGTGCAATTCGCGCACCAGTTCAAGAAAACTTTTAGGGTCAATATGTTGCCGAAGACGGCATCGACGGCGGGCTAGCTGCTGTAAAGAAGGGCGGCACCTTCGCACGATACGGCCATGCCGCTGCCATCCACACCAGCTTTCGAGAATTCATCGTCATTGAGTCAGCCACTTCAGCGTGCAAGTCTGCGCACGCGCAGCGTTGCAGCTAGGCACCGCTTGCCGTTCCGATCGACTGTTCTGCGTGCCGAGAGACCATCCAGAGCATGCTCGAGCAAGATCGACTTGTCGTTGCCGGGTAGACCACGCCGAAGAGGCTCCGACGCGGTTACCGTGTGGGAGTCGATGCTTGCGTCGCGCGGACCGAGGCGAATGAGCGTCTCCGATGCAGGCACAGAAAGAGAAGGCCGCTCGCGAGAATGCCCACGGTGCCCGGGCCCGGCACTTCACGAGGGCTGGCGAGGAGCGGCGTCATGTTGAAGGCGATCCGCTCGCTGACGGCGAAGTCGATCCCCGTGGGAAATGCAAGCGGGTCGTCGGGATCGAGGCCGAGGAATTCATCGATGCCGCCGATGCGGAACCAGTCGACCGCTTCCCCGAACTCGAAGCGCTGACCGGGTTCGAGCAGTGCTGCGAGGACGAGCTCGCTGCCCGTGTCGATGTAGATCTCGTACGGATTCGTCTGAGGTACCGTGCCGAAAGACGGCATCGTCACGCCGCCGAACACCTGGCCCGAGTCGGACGAGAAGTCGAAGCCGACGCTCACGTCCGGATCCACCCAGACGGTGGCCCCATCTCCCGTCGGAAGGAGATCAAACGTGTAGGACAGTCCATCTCGCCCGCCGGGGAGGACGGGCAGCAGTTCAGAGGTCCCGCCACTCGCGAGCGCAAGAATCTCGGACGGATCCAGTGCGCGATCATAGAGGCGCAGCTCGTCCAGGAAGCCCTGAAAACCCCCTACGTCTCCAGCCGGCCGGAACCGATTGCCGATGTAGAGCGGCGACCCGGTATCGTTGATCGGATTGGCGTAGGACGCGGCCCCGACGAGCGTGCTGTTGACGTACAAGCGAAGTTCGCTGCCATCGTACGTCGAGGCCAGATGCGTCCATTCGTTGAGCGGAATGGGGTTCAGGAACCCGAAGTCCACGACCGACGCCTCCGAGGTCGCGAACCCGGTACCGTTGAGGGTCGTTGCCGCCCCGGATGGTGCTGGCAACCCGCCGGTGCCGACATCGCCGATGACTAGCTGCCAGTCCGGTTGCTGTCCGTCGAGAGCCCCTTTGAAGAAGATTCCGGAATTGTTCCCGATCTGCCCCGTAGGCTTGACCCAGGCGGACATGGTCAAGGCGCTCGTGGGGCTGATGCTCTGCGAATCGGGAACGGTGAGCCATCCCAGGCCGTTCTGAATGGACAGGGCATTGCCCGAGACCCCGGAGCTCGCGGTGGAGATGCTACCTGGGGCGGAGCGCGAATCGACGATTGCATCGTTGCCCACACCGCTGGCGTCCTGGAAGCCTGACTCGAAATCCAGATACAGCACCAGGGAGGCGTGGGTGTGCGGCGGGGAGGCCACGCCGGCGACGAGTACCAACGCAGCGAGTGCGCGCGCGCCGGGGTGGGTCAAACGGCTCAGGTGGTATAGGGGATTCATCGAGGAAGAGTGCATCCGACCCTCCATGTCAGGAGATGATGGGGCTGTCGCCGTTCCGTTGCGCCCCCGAAGGTGGCCTGAAATTACCGGCCGAGGGGACCGAAGCCGAGGTTCAAGCCAAAACACCCACCCACGAGCCTCGATCCGGGCCTTCCGAGCCGGAAGCCCGGGAATCGAGCCTGGGCCGATGAGCCCAAATCACCGCGCGCCCCCCCGGATCGCGCCCTCTGCAATCCGCGGACGAGCCTCTCGGTCCGCGACTTGCGCTCAGTCATACCTCGCCATCGGGCCAATGATCTTTTTCGAAACTGATGCCTTGCTATCCCAGCGCCGCATTAGACGTGGCGCTCCTGGTACGCGACCAGAACGCGAACTCTGCGTCTCGAAGCAAGCTCCCTGCCAGCACTCGCCCTGGCACCGTCGATCAAGGGCTTGCCCTGCGAATCAGTGCGGGCGCGCGGGGTGGTGTCAATTCCTCCGACGGTCGAACGAGGCGAACCGGGCATACTGTTGAAGGCCAGCGGCTTCAAGGCGTGCCTTGAATCGGCGACGCTACCCAAACAAGTGATCAGGGAGACGCTGCGGAGATCACAAAGAGGCCCCAATTTCCGGGCGTCATCCAGAAGCGTCACAATGCGAACCAGCGCCATGCCCTGTGGTGGCCGCGCCTGCTCCTTCCTCCGCCCCCCCCCGCAAACGTGCCGACGCCGGTGCGTACCTGAATGCCCACGCTTCCACCTGTCAGGATGACCGGTATCACGATGACCGGCGCTCCGGACCTCAATGGGCCTCGGGGTCTCCAAGTCCCTCGGTTTGCCCCTGTCCCTAAACCTGCGGTGTCAATTCGTACCGAGCTGTCCAGTAGGGCTCGTGCTTCGGTCACTTGTTCGGGATGAGGCATCGATGCCCGCTGAGTCGGAAAGTCTTACAACCTTATTCCGATCTCTGTGCAAAAACGCAGTAAGTCCTTGTTTTTGAGAATAAATTTTTCCCGGCACGCTGGTTGCAGGCGTTCACTGCATCATACTGTTATCACTTTCTAGCGGAGAAGCCGATGGTCACCCTCTCTAAAATGGTTGCCCGGCAGGGGCGGAGTTTCTTCGGAGTTCTCGTGCTCGCGCTAACCGCGCCGGCGTGGTCGGTACCCGTGACCTTCGATCTCGTACAGGCGATGCGCGACGGGGACTTCGTGTTGGGCGCCCCGGTTGCCACGCCGTCAATCGGATCAGGTGAAACCGCTGCCGGATCGGCCACCCTGGTTCGCGGCGGCCTGTCCGTCACGTTCACGGCGGAGAACTTCCCGGGAGATTCCGATCCAGCTACCGCGCCCTACGTCTACCTCGACACCCGTCCCGACAATAGGAATCCGACCACCGGCGGTGCTGGACTGGGCGTATGCCAGCGGCTCACCACCTCCTGCGGCGGGGAGGACGAAGTGTCGATCACTCTCAACGAACTCCTGATCGCCAACTTCGCGCAACAGGTGTCGCTGAGCCATCTGGGTTTCTCTCCCGAGAACAATCAGGTGCTCGACCTCGGTATCGCGGAGACGCTAGTCGCGATCTCGAGCGATGGGGGCACCAGCTTTGCCGCCTTTGACCAATTGGCGACGTACTCGGGCTCGAGATTCGTGTTTGCCGTCCAGAGTACGGCACTTGGCTTCGCCAGCGATGCACCGGTGCTCGGCGGCGAAAACGGTGGCCGCGAGTTCTACCTTCGCAGCTTCAAGGCCCAGGCAGTTCCGGCGCCCGCGACGACCTCTCTGCTCGCGATTGCCCTCCTCGGAATGGGATTCGCCGGCGCAATGCGCCGCAGGCAAGCCAAGGCTGGCTGACCACGAGACCCCTGGTGTCAGGCAACACTCTAATCTACCGCTAAGGCGACACTCAGATTCACGCGCCGCCGCGTGACCACCCAAGAGCCTCATCCCTTAAGCCGGTGGCGGGGAGGAACGGGGTGGTTGTCGACCTGGAGATGCGCATGATCATCTGTCCGAGGACGTGAAGGACGAGACCGCGCCGCACGCTTTCCCTGGACCGAGTTCTGGAGGCGGAGTAACAGGCGCGGGAAGCGCGGCGGGTGCAGATGGCCCTGCGCCCGTCGAGCCTGCCCGCGGGGACCCTGGGCGGCTTCGACTTCGTCTTCCAGCCGGCCACCTAGCGGTCACGCATCGGCACGCTGACCACCTGCGCGTTCGTGTGTCAGGCGGAGACAGTGTTGATCCAGGGCCCGCCCCGCGTGGGCAAGGCCCATCTGGCTGTTGGCTTCGGCGTAAAGGCCGTGGAGCACGTCTTGTCGGCGCAGTTCTACCGCTTCGATGGGTTGAAACTGGCCCTGAAGGCCGACGCGCACCTGCCGCTGGCCCGGCTCCGGCGGCGGAAGTACCTGAACGCGAGCCTGCTGATCATCGACGAGCTGGGCTTCGAGCCCATGATCCGGGAGGAGGCGAGCCTGTTCTTCCGGCTCGTGACCTGCCGCTGCGGGTGGAGATCGATCGTGATCACGACGAACAAGTCGGTGCGAGACTGGACGGAGCTGCGGGACGGGGACGAGGCGACCTGCCTGATTTCTTCGGACCACCGATCAGTTGAGGACGACCCTCTCTGATGCTGCCTTCGGCAGCGGATCGATGAACTCCCTCGGGGTCAGGTATCCGAGGCTCCGAACTCACCGGAGAATTCAGGTGAGCGTCCAGCACCTCGGTGGGAGGCGATGTCCAGGACATTCAGCGTCCGGAGACGGCGCCCGCGCCAAAGCGCAACGCTCGTGAACTCGACCGACCAGATCCGGTTCAGCTCCGGCGGGACATCCGCCAGCATCTGAGCTCGCCCAGGGAGACGCTTCTTTCGGCGCCTGGGCAGATTCAGCCCCCATCGGTCGAGACACGCGCGTGGCACGGTTGTGGCTTCACCCGTGCCCAGCCATCCGCAGGCGATCGAAGCAGCGTCCGATGCCCCAGCGAAACTGCTTCGAGACGAGCTCGTTCAATGCCTCGCTGGCCGCCGTCTTCGGCCCGCGCCGAGCGCCCCCAGCGGAGCCAGCATCCGCCCCCCCGCGAGTGCTGCCATCGTCGTCAGTACGAGGAGTCCACTGCCCGGCGCAGGCACCGGGGTCGGTGGCGTCAGCCCGGCGTAGTCCAGCCGGCCGAGGGGGTTGCTGATCTGGACGACGGAGCCATCCGGGCGTGTCGTCGTGAACGTGAACTGCACGGACGCTTGCTCGAGCTCGTCCAGGAAGCCCGGCACGAAGGGAGCAGCAGAGAACGCCGTCGACGCAAGGAAGCGGCCGTCGGTATCGAGGAATCCGATGAAGAGGCGGGTGAGCTGGGCCGCTCCGAACATGCTGTCTAGCGCCGGCGCGAACTGGACGATGTGGCGGTCCGCGGAAAGGCCATCGCCGCGCGTGTATGCGACCTCCGCGGGGTTCAGGGCACCGGGAGCCAGCGGCGCCCCAAGGGCCAGGTCGACGCCCGCCAACGTGCCGCTGAGGCCGACGATGCCGCCGAAGTAGGTCCGGGTGTTCGGTTGGATCGAAGAACTGAAGGAGGCCGTGACGGCGTGAGGATTCAGCGTCAGCGCAAGATCGAAGCGGTCACCCTGTACCAGGCCCTGCTCGGCCGCATTGGATGTGATGGTCTCCATGCTTCCCGAGAGATAGAGCGTGAAAGGCAATGCGCTCGCTGCGGGAGCAAGCAGGGTGCCAATCACGAGGGCGACGAGCCGCCCCACTTCCCGCATGCGCCTCGCATCGCGGAACGCACACGCCCTGGGGGAGGTGCGCGCCGCGCGCCCGACCACCGAGTGCTCGGCACCCGTGCGGGAAGCGGACAGTCCCGAATCCGTACCGGGCGCGTGGAAGCAAGATTCGGAACGAGGACGAAGTTCAGGGCTCACGACGGTCTCCATGGTGATCGATCCCGGACCATGGCCAACGGATCAGGAGTGGTCTGCGCTCGGGAAGAGCAGATCCGGAGCCTGGAGTGGCTGCGCTTTCCGCGCAAACGCGGCAACGTCCAAGGAAGGCTGGTTCACTACCGGATCCGCTCGACCTCCGAAGCAAGTGCCCAAGAATGCATCGAGTGCCCCGCCTGCCATCCGTTTCGGGGCTCGCACACCCACGGAACTGCTTGCGGGCCACCCACGTGCGCCGCTAGGCCAGCTTTGAACACCGTCGGCTGCGCAGCAGACAGTCCCTCGCTGTCGATGAGTTCAGGCACGTGTCCAGCACCTCGCCACCACGACTTCCCAAGCACAATTGAAGCAGTCGCGACGTTCGATTCCCGCAGCGTATCGTCGCCGTCGGCTGCAGCCAGCGACCTCAGGCGCAGGAACCCATCAGGCGGCTACACCGTTCGCGAGACGGTGCGTTCTAGGCGTCGATCCCTCCCTGGCGTAGCCAGCGCCGAAAGCAGGGCAACGCAGAACAGGAGCCACACCGGTGGTTCCGGCACCGTCGCCGTCGTGAGCGCGAAGGTGTATTCCCAGGGCTTATCTCGAACGTCATCCCGAACCGGATTCCCTGCGCCGCCCGGTGCAAAATTGATCCAGAGCGTGTCCGCATCGAAGGTGGCGACCGGTTCACGCTCGAGTAGGCCGAGACCCGCTGTCGAAGACAGCGTGAAGGAAGTGAAGGCGGGCAGTACGCCGAGGGCGTCCGCGATCACGAAGCCATTGAACGGAGCCGCGCCCCCCGCGGGTTCCCACGCGATTAGGGTATCCCCTGGAGCTGAAACCACGATGGCGGACTCGCGGACGTCCAGGGTAACGCCAGAGTAATTGACCTCGGGCGACGAACCATTCACCAAGTAGTCAGCCGGATCTAGGAACACGGTATCCGGACCAGTGTCGTTGGTCGTGATCCCGGAGATCCGGACCGTGGAACCGACGAGCGAGGCGCCGACCGGCGAAGCCAGAGCAAGGCCTGCCGCCACCAACAGGACAGAACGAAGTGAACGAAGCATGGCGATCCCTCCCAAGCGAACGTCTTGTAGTCGATCCAAGCCCAGTGCGGCACCGTCCACGACCGAAGCCGTGACGCGGCGCAGTCGAGGGTAGAGACTTCCCGTGCGGCGATCGCATCCGCCCCCCCGCCGAACCAGCAATGATTGGACCAGAAGCCGAGGGATGTAGCGGAAACAGGAGTTTGTCGAGCGATCCCCGAGACGGGCCAACTCTGACTGTAAGCCCGGCCGACAGCCCGAATTCTCTGCTTTGAGGACCCGCGGAATCCTCGCAGCTGCAGGATCCGCCGGGGCGGTGCCCCTAGCGATTCGGTCACGCCGGCCGCGCCGAGCGCACGCGCATGATCGGGTCGCCGACGCGAACTTCGATCCTGGCCCTCCTCGCGGCGGGTTGGCGAGGGCGCCACACTCCGTCCGATCCAGACGAGTACCCGACGCCCATTGTCCTCCAGGCGGTGTTCACGAGGCTGACTTCACGCGCCAGCCAGCCACTCCAGCGCGACCGCTCACGGCGCCCTCCCCCGCGCGAGCCGGTCCGGTGCAGAGCTGAAGTGGAGAAGTCCCTGGCCACCCACCCGCCTTTTCGTGGCTCACCAGAGTCTCGCCATATCCGATGCCGTGCGTGTCCAAGACGAAGTTCTGGGTGTCCGAGACGGAGCTCGGGAAGCCGCTTCGCGCACGCGAACCGGGCCGGGCCGGGCCGGGCCGGGCGAGCGGAGCGGACGATCCGCCCGTGGTAGGGCTAGAACCCCGCCAGCTGCAGGAATTCCTGCCGTGACTTCTCGTCGTCCCGGAAGATTCCCATCATCCGGCTCGTGGTCATGGTGACCCCGGGGGTCTCCACGCCGCGGCAGGTCATGCACGCATGCGTGGCCTCGACGATCACCCCCACGCCGACGGGCTCGAGCACCTTGTGGATGCAGTCGGCGATCTCCGCCGTCAGCCGTTCCTGCACCTGGAGCCGGCGCGCGTAGGCGTGCACCACGCGGGCGAGCTTGCTGATGCCGACCACCCGCTGGTTCGGCAGGTACCCCACGTGCGCCTTGCCGAGGATCGGCGCCATGTGGTGCTCGCAGTGGGAATGGAAGGGAATGTCCCGGAGCAGCACGATCTCGTCGTAGCCGCCCACCTGCTCGAAGGTCCGCTCGAGGTACTCCTCGGGGTTCTCGCCGTAGCCGCGGAAGTACTCGAGGTA